>CAZIIK010000034.1:0-4564 GCA_964539235.1 uncultured Gammaproteobacteria bacterium
GATGAACTACCAACGCCGCCTGAGCAAGGATTATGAATATTCTATTGCGAGTGCAGAGGGCTGGATAAAGCTAGCAGCAATTAATACAATGATGAGACGACTGTCTCCTGATTAGCAAACTCAGTAGACACCATTAATAGCCAAATTAACCATCATTAACTTGATGGGTAGCGGTGCTGCATGAAAATTAGTCTTTTTGGCTTGTGATGATCAAATTTGCATCAAAAATCCAAATGTGGAGTGCATTACGGTAGCATGCTGAAAAATGCCTTTAACAAAGGCTTGGCCGAAGGCAGAAGCTTCTCGGGTACCCTCTTATCATTGCTGGTAATAGTTTTAATCGCTTTGCTTTTTTCAGTGTTAGGCTTTATCAATGCCATTTTTGCTAAACGGCATGAAGTGATTAGCTTTATGTTGCTGTTTGTCATTACGCCGCTCACGTTTTTGGGGGGTGTATTTTACTCAACTAGTATGTTGCCAACTGGCTGGAGATGGGTGCATCAAGTCGATCCGGTTTTTTATTTGATTAATCTATTCCGCTATGCCGCGCTAGGCATTAGTGATAGCGCGCTTGGTGCATCCTTAATCATGGTGTTGCTGTTGATTATAACGGCGCTAGGGCTTGTGATTTTCTTGATCAAAAAAGATGTAGGCATAAGATCATGAAGCGCTTTGCGCAGGGCGCTCACTGCACACATCCGCGCATATCAATTGCCCAGGTGTCGACGACGTCATCATTCTCAGTGATGTGAAATTGCGTATGTAAATTAATGGTTGGTTCGCAGTGCGGCACAATCAATTCCAATACCTCGCCAACTTGTGGTAAGGGGGTGCCAGGCTCAGCTGTGACTTTGCCATATTCATCGCCAAACACAGACAAATCGTAACGCAAGCCTGGGTTAGAAATGATTTTGGGCCGGGTGTTGGCATCCACATAAATCGACTTGGTGCCAGCGTCGACCGTAACATGTGTTGTATGGTTTGCGCTGATTACGGTGACCAACAGGGTCATTGCGGGTTGGAAATCCTCAAACTTTTCGGCATGTTCTTTAGAACCAATCTCACGGTATTCCACATCCATCACCGTGTAGGAACCAGGCTGCACTTCAGTGACGCCATCAACTTCCATATCGATCATATAATTACCTGTGCCAGCACCAGATAAAATGTCACAAGGTAGGCCAGCGTGTAAAAAATCATGCCGTAGCGCAGCAGCACGTTCCATCACTGTGTGAGAGGCGTTTTGACGGTCTGCGTAGTCTGTGATGTGTTGTAAATTACCGGCGTAACACTGAATACCTTTGAGGCTTAATGCTGGGCAGTGCTGGGTAATAAATTGGCCTAATTTCAGTGCATCTTCCGGTGGCACACCCGTACGACCAACGCCCGGATCCACATCGACCAAAACATGCAGTGGGCGGTCAGTATCGGTAAAAGCTGTGTTCAAAAACACGGCATTCGCTGCGGAGTCACATACCACAATCAACGACGGATCCAGGGCATGGCATTGTTTTAGAACTTTGCATTTAGCATCTGTAACAATCGGTGACGTGACTAAGGTATGGCAAACCACAGCTTCTGCTAAAACCAGGGCTTCAGATACCTTTGCAGCACTCACGCCGATCGCGCCGTGGGCAATTTGTTGCTTAGCCAATACTGAACACTTATGTGTTTTAATGTGGGGTCGTAACGCTTTATGTTTTGCCGTCACCTGGGCCTGCATTTTCTTCAGGTTGTGCAACAATTTAGATTGATCGATCACTAAGCAAGGGGTGTCGAGATGAGTCTTTTTCATTCTTGTGTTTGCCATTTTTGGATTGGTGACCTGGAGTCTAACGATTGGTTCAAGTTTGTGCCAGCCAGATAAACCGTGTATCGACTGACTGGTCATCCCAAAGACTTCTTGTATAATGAGCGCGCTATTATTTCCGGACCAACAGCTATGTTCAACAAACTTGCAAAAATGATCGATGATAAAGACCGCACCTATGTGAGTGAAACCGATCGCTTTCTCAAAAGACTGCACAAGCAGTTCCCCAAATTGTCTGAATCCCAGCGCAAAGAAATCGAAAAGCACCGTCAAATTTTTACGCGGACTGCGGACAAGCGCATTCACTGGTAGCGCACATCATGCGTCTATTAGTGGTTGAGGATGAAGATAAAGCAGCACAATTCCTGAAAAAAGGCTTGGGTGAAGCTGGCTATGTTGTCGACACGGCCGCCAATGGCATGGACGGCCTTTATATGGCGCAAGAAGTCGATTATGACCTGATTATTCTCGACATTATGCTGCCCAAGATGGATGGTTGGACTGTTTTAGAAGCGCTACGTCGTGCCGACAACGAGACACCTGTTCTACTGCTGACCGCCCGTGATGGGGTAGAAGATCGCGTCAAAGGTTTGAATTTAGGCGCAGACGATTATCTGGTGAAGCCGTTTGTATTTTCCGAATTAGAGGCCCGTGTACATGCTTTGCTGCGTCGTGGTAAAGCCCATCAACATACCAATGTATTGTCATTGGATAACCTAGAGCTTGATTTGGTACAACATAAAGTCACGCGCGGGGGTAAACGGATTGTCCTGTCACCAAAAGAATTTTCCTTATTATCCTTGCTATTGCGGCGCCAAGGTCAGGTGTTGTCACGGACCGTGATTGCCGAGCAAGTGTGGGACATGAATTTCGACAGTGACACCAATGTGGTTGATGTTGCAGTTAAACGTCTGCGTAGTAAGGTTGATGACCCCTTCGAAAGCAAGCTCATTCACACCGCGCGGGGGATTGGCTATGTCATGGAAACGCGGTAAGCGTAAACCCGCTTCATCGATCACCTTGCGATTGGCGATTTTTTACACCATTGCAACTTTGTGTATCCTATTTTTATCCTCTGCTCTGTTGTACTGGGTGCTGGCGAAAAGTTTTCGCCACGTCAGTACCGATTTCTTGCAAAATGAAGTGCAAGCGATTGCCGATGTATTACGCGAGCATGTCAATGACTGGTCTGCATTAAACCAGGAAGTGATTTGGAAACCACAAAGTCAAAGTAATCATTATTACGCCCGTGTGACGACGGGTGATGGGCAGTTAGTGCGTGAAACTTTCGGTTTAGATGACATCATGCTAGCTGGCGTAACCTGGCCCAACGTGGCGCATCATGATGGTGCTTTGTCTCAATCAGTGTTGATTAAAGCGGATAATCACCAAACTTACATGCTGCTGTCGGGTTGGTTGGCATTAGGTAAACCTGGCAATCAATCGTTTTTGGCCGAAGTCGCATTAAATGTCTCGCATGATCAGCAGTTGCTATGGTTGTATCGGCAAAATTTATTGTTTGTCACTTTGTTTGGGACCTTGTGTGCATTGCTGTTGAGTTTATTTATTTCGCGTTTAGGCCTGCGGCCTTTGCGAGTATTGACCCGTGAGGTTTCAAAAATTACGGCTGCACAGCTGAATGCTCGGTTGCCGTATGAGCGACCACCTAAAGAGCTGTCAGATTTGATTGTTGCTTTTAATATGGCCTTGGATCGCATCGAGGAAAGTTTCGACCGATTGTCGGCATTTTCCTCTGACATTGCACATGAACTGCGCACACCGATCAACAATTTATTGGTGCAGACGGAAGTGATGCTTTCGCGTACTCGTGATACAGAAGAGTACGAGCAATTGTTGTCGTCTAACTTGGAAGAATACCAGCATCTATCCGGCATCGTAGATCGTTTATTGTTTATCGCGCGTGCAGACAATAACAACATCAATTTATCGAAAACCCCATTGGCCGTGATGGCGGAAATACGTGCAGTGGTCGATTTTGTTGAAGCCTATGCAGAAGAAAAGCATATTGTGATTAAAGTGACTGGTGATGATCAGGTGCAAGTTGAAGCAGATGCGACTTTGCTGCGTAATGCGTTTAGTAATCTGCTCACCAATGGAGTGAAATACATCCAAGCGCATGGCAAGATCCAAATTGATATCCAGCGACATAAAAATTGGGTGACGATTGCTATTACGGATAACGGCCCAGGTATTGCAGAGCAACATCTGCCGCATATTTTTGACCGCTTTTATCGGGTGGATTCAGATCGTGCCAAACAAAGTGGGGGTTCTGGGTTAGGTCTAGCGATCGTGAAGTCGATTGTTGATCTGCATGAAGGCGATATAGAAATCGAAAGCGAAGTCGGGCGCGGCACAACGATCCGTGTGACTTTGCCAGTCGCTGATGCGATTCAAGTTTCGTGCTAAATGACAAAATTGTCATTCAACTGTCACCTTGCTGTCAGATTCAATCTATACAATGGGCAGTGTAAGAAAGACACGTCATTCTCCCTCAACCCGATGTGCCGATCTAGAAAACCCGCATCAAGCGGGTTTTTTTTAGCGTCTTGGCACGCTATTTTTTTAAAGGTCTTTCTGTTCCAGATGACTGCCATAAGAGTCTGTCCGAAAATGGGTATTTTTCTTGTTATGCATTCAAACAGATGCGGATTTTTGGGATGTGCAGGGTCATAATACCGATTTGTCACGTGATATGCAGCACACAAGCCATGGAAAAGGTATACCCGAGTGATT
>CAZIIK010000035.1:0-12852 GCA_964539235.1 uncultured Gammaproteobacteria bacterium
AATCAGGGGATTTAAGTTGTTAACATTGGTCGCCGACAATGTAGAATTCAAAGATGGAGAATTGGTTAGTGAACAGATAAACAGGAAGGCCGCTTAACCATCCCATACACCAGATTTGACATTAACTCCCATTGTGATGCATAACACATCGACGCAGTTTGCCGACGGTGGTGAATTTGGCATGGGTGCGGAGATTGGCATCGCCACTGGCAAGTTACATGCACGTGGTCCGGTCGGTGTTGAGCAGTTGACGACTTTTAAGTATGTCGTGCGCGGCAGTGGGCAGTTGCGTTCGTGACGCCAAGGTATGTCTAACCGCAGTAAGTTGTTGGAAATGGGTGGCAGATTTTAATTCAGGATTTTTGACTTTTTGTTCACTACTTACTGCTATGCGAGCTTGCACGAATAGTTGCACGAATAACTATTTTTTTGCTTTCCATCTTGTATTCCGGCCCCTGCCAATTTGCTTCACTTTGCCTAACTTCTGTAATTCACCTAAATCGGATTTAATAGTCCGGATGCTTGCGTGACGGGATATTTTTTGATGGATTTCAGATGAACTTAAGTTCTCATCTTTCAACATCTCAAGTATGGCTATTTTGCTTTGCTCAATAGATATAGCCTTTATAGGTTGATTTTGAGTGTTCGAAATGGGTTGGTCAAACGGAAACGTCACCAGCAGTCCGCCACTATTTTCCTCAAATATAGGTTCAGGTAAATTAGCCTGCTGACAAAGCGCAATCATTTGATTTGTACCGGTTCCCCATATTTCAACGTAATGTCTGAGGTAGAAAATACGGGCTATGTCTGCATTTCTAGGAACTGACTGGTGAGGCCTTTTCAAATCACTTAAAGACAGCGCTGCTGGCAAGGTGCCGTTATTCCAAATTTCCATACGATTATCAAATATGGCTAAAGTTGTAGGTGTGCTCCAAATGGCATTAATCAGCTGTTATACACAAATCGGCCACTAGGTTTGTGACCAATTCGATATCATTCCCATTTACGAGTGCCTAACTTTTATTTTTAAATTTGCCAGACACTGTCTGGTGAATTAAATCAAGTAGAATGGCACATGAATGTTAACAGGGCTGGTTTAATTATAATCAGTTTGTCAGTTTGCGATATTTGGCCAGTAAGTCAGTTTTGCTTTCGATTCGATTGGCATCAACTTCGATACATTCAGCTGGGCAAACTTCAATGCACTGTGGTTCGTCAAAATGTCCCACGCATTCTGTGCAGAGGTCTGCATTGATTTCATAAATTTCTTCACCCATAAAAATAGCTTTATTCGGGCATTCGGGTTCGCAGACATCGCAGTTGATACATTCATCTGTAATTTTGAGTGCCATGGTGGTTATCCTTTGTCAGTTAATGCATCAATCAATAATGCCGGAACAAAATGGTGCAGTTGGGCTGGATTGGTTTTGGCGATTTCGCGTACCCAAGTTGATGAAACGTGTTGCCATTGCGCGCGAGTCGGTAGGAATACCGTGTCAATTTCTGGCGCCATATGTGCGTTCATTTGTGCGAGTTGCAGCTCGTATTCGGTATCAACGGTACCACGTATGCCACGAATGATGGTGTCGGCATTATGTTTCAGTGAAAAGTCGATGAGTAAACCATTGAGCGGTTTCACCTGAATTGCTGGATGGTTTTCAAAACATTGGTGAATTAGTTTGATGCGGGCCTCAATTGGCAGCAAACCTGATTTCTGTGACTGTTGGCCAATGGCAATGATGAGTTTGTCGCAGTAGCGTAACGCGCGCTCGGCAATGTCTTGGTGGCCAAAAGTTAGTGGATCAAAGGTGCCAGGGAAAATAGCCGTTCTCATGTTGAGTTCTTATTTGGCATCGGGTGCGCGCATTGTATCCTGAATTACGGCATTTGGGGATGCACAGGTCTTTGATTTTATATTGCCCATAAAAAAGCCCGCATCAGCGGGCTAGAATATAACGCTTTCAGGTTTAAGCTGTTTCAATTTCTTCGTCTACAACCAGAGCAGTTGTTGTTGAAGACCAAACCCGAGAGAGGAAGTTTGTTGCATTAATTGCCTTGTCTAAGAAGGCTTCACTGTGCGTGAATTTTGGTTGGAGTATCGGTTGGTTGAACCGTACATTGTATTTGCGCGCAATGCGTCGCACGTTACTGACACCGCACTCAAGTTTCTCAGCGACTTGTTTGGACGTAAGTCCATCATCTGCAAAGGCTTGCAGTAAGTCCGCTACGGAACTATTGAATTGATCAACAATGCGTTGTTCTACTGTCGTTGCTGCCATAATCCCTCCGTTTACATGGTTAAAAGGTCAACTGACATTTGGGTGGTTGGCCTATAATAACCCCAGCTCTAGTTTGGCTTCTTCAGACATCATGTCAGCGCTCCAAGGTGGATCGAAAACCAGTACAACATCGACGTCTTCGACATTGGGGACAGCGCGCAATTTTTGCTCCGCATCACCCATAATAACTGGTCCCATTCCGCATCCTGGGGCCGTTAGTGTCATTTGAACACCAACATGGAATTTTCCTGACTCAAGCGGGGTAATTTCAAGGCTGTATACCAAGCCCAAGTCGACGATGTTAACAGGAATTTCTGGATCGTAACAAGTTTTCAACTGCTCCCAGAGTATTGACTTTTCAAGGCCTTCGCTATCGGTTGAAATGTGGTCAGAAGGTAGGGAGATTTCCTCTTTTCCAATGGCATCTGCATCCTCTCCGCGGATGCGCACCAAGTTACCATTTACGTTAAGCGTAAAGCTGCCGCCTAATGCCTGGGTGACGAGTACTTCGGTGCCGGGTATTAATGTTACAGACTGGCCGTATGGGATCAGTGTGCCTTCTACATCACGCTTGACGATGGTAATGTCTTTCAGCTCCATATTTTCCTCTTTTATGCAGGTTATTGGTTAAATATCACTCTTTCTTTGTGCTTGAATACTAAAGCTCTCGCCGCATCCACACTTGGCTGACTCATTTGGGTTGATGTATATCAATTTCTTCTGGCCCAATTGCTTATTCTCGAGGTCAATTGTCAGGCCATTGAGAAAAGGAATACTTTTCTGCGCCATGAAAATATCCAGTTTGGTATTCGAAACCGCGGCGATATCACTTTCTGTAATCTCATTCATCAGTTCAGAGACATACATGTAACCCGAGCAGCCTGTTTTTTGCGTTGATAACCTTAAGCCTTTGGCATCAGGTGCTTCACCGATATAACGCTTAAGGTAGGTTTCGGCAGCAGCTGTAATGGTGATTCTAGGGGTCTGAGGATTAAATGTTTGAGGTGTGTTCATAGGTCTGGTTCGCTCCGAGATATCACATCAAATTTCATAAGAAAAACTGTTTGGCATGTTCGAGTGCGTCAACCAGTTGGTCGACTTCAGTCAGTGTGTTGTAAAACGCAAAAGACGCACGCAAAGTACTAGTAACACCTAAATGTGCCATCAATGGCATGGCACAGTGGTGACCTGTGCGCACCGCAACACCATATTGATCGAGAATATGCGCCAAATCATGGGCATGTATCTGCGGCATAACAAAAGAAATAACCGGTGCCTGTTGCGAGGGTTGTGCCAGTAAATTGAGGCCTTCTATTGCCGTTAATTTCTGTTGGGCATATTGCAGCAGCTTGGTTTCATGCGCCAATGCTGCGGCTGTGTCTAATTGGTTAAGATAGTTAATAGCAGCACCCAGGCCCAATGCGCCGGCAATATGCGGTGTGCCAGCTTCAAATTTGGCTGGGCTGTCAGCATAAGTGGTTTTGGCAGCGCTGACATGCTGAATCATATTTCCACCGTATTGGTAAGGGCGCATGCGCGCGAGATACTCAGCTTTTGCGTATAAAACACCGATACCCGTAGGGCCATATAATTTATGCGCCGAAAAAACAAAGAAATCACAGTCCAGTGCCTGTACATCAATATCACCATGCACAATCGACTGCGCACCATCCAATAAAACAGGGATTTGCCGTGCATGTGCCATGGCAATAAGTTGTTGGGCAGGCGTGATCGCACCGGTGACATTCGAGGTATGCGTGATGGCGATTAACCGAGTTTTAGACGATAACAAAGATTCAAAATGGTCACAGTCTAAATCACCATTTGGGTGCAAAGTGGCAATGTGCAATGTCGCACCAACTGTGTTGCATAGGGTTTGCCAGGGAACCCAATTAGCATGGTGTTCCATCTGCGTAATGATGATTTCATCACCGGCTTTTAGATGTGGCTGCCCGTAAGCTTGGGCGAATAAGTTAATCGCTTCAGTGGTGCCTTTGGTGAAAATAATTTCATCTGCATTGCCAGCAGAGATGAAATCACGGACCGCAACGCGTGCATCTTCATACGCTTGAGAAGCACGTTCGCTCAGGGTGTGAATGCCGCGATGCACATTGGCATTATCGTGCAGATAGTAGTCACGCATCGTATTGATGACCGACAGCGGTTTTTGAGCTGTTGCTGCGTTGTCTAAGTAAGCGAGGGGGTGTTGGTTGACCTGTTGCTGCAGAACGGGAAAATCTTGCCGAATCTGCTCGACATCCCAAGGGCGCACTATGTTATCCATTGCAGCCACCATTTTTGTATCGCGTCATTGGCCAGCGTGAGTACGTTATTTTGTAAAAATGCCTGCTGCAATATCTGTCGCGCGGCTTCCTGTGGAATGCCACGTAACTGCAAGTATGCCAAAGCGTCTGCATCCAGTTGGCCAAAGGTGGCACCATGTGTGCAGACTAAGTCATCCGTATAAATTTCTAACGCCGGTTGTGCGTAAATTTTAGCTTTTGGCGACAGAAGTAAGTTATGGCTGCTTTGATCAATGCTCAGGCGCTTAGTGTTCTGTTTGGCCAATGCACGCGCGTTGAATATGCCAGTTGCTTGATCTTGTGCGATGCCGCGGAAATCAATCTGACTGCTGGTGTGATCTGCCAGGTGATCCACTTGAAAAGCAAAATCAGCATGTTGTTTATCTTGTAGTGAAAAGGCACCGTAGTGTTGGTAATGAGCACCGGTTTCAGGCAAGTAGATTTGGCCATCAAAACGGCTCATGGCATTGCCCAGGCAGAGATGGTGTGCATTGAAATGCGCATCTCTACCGAGCCAACTGTGCCAAGCGTTGATGTGGGCTAAATGCTGCGCGTTAGTCGACGTCGCATAGGCAGTGAGCTGTGCATTATCCTGGAGATGAAACTGCGTCGCACTGTTCAGCAACGTTGGTTGGTCGGTGCATGCTTCTACATATTCCAGTATTTCGCATTGGCTTTGCGCTTGGCACGCCACGACATTGTGGTAGTGGTATGCTAGATGTGCTGCATCAGGCTCTATCACATAACGTAGGCAAATCGGCCGGTCGATGCATTGCTGACTTTGCACTTCGATATAAACACCGTCTGATGCCAATGCCAGATTAGCGTTTAACATGGGATGTCGTTGTGTATCCAGTTGCGTAACATAAGCAGCAAACTGTGGTGCTGCTAGATCACGAATCGACTGTATTTTGACGCCATTGGGTACAGTGGAAGCTTGGGCATCAAACTGGCCGTTGCGTAAGACGATGTCGTAGGTAGCGAAAGGTAGTTGTGTCAGTCTGGCAGGGGCATTTGCTGCTGTTTGGTCTGGTGTATAGGCGGTTTTTAGTAAGCGGGCCAAATTGGAGTAATGCCAATGCGGCCATTTTTTAGTGGGCAGACCTTGTTCAACAAATTGCGCCCAAGCTTTTGAGGCTTGAGTGCCATGTATGCCATGCTGCTGGCAGAAGGATTCAGTTTCAGCTGCGTAAATCTGCATGTTTATGCCTCTTCTGCTAACCAGCTATAGCCTTTAGATTCCAGCTCAAGTGCCAAATTTTTGTCACCAGATTTGACGATCTTGCCGTTGGCCAACACATGTACGAAGTCAGGTTCAATGTAATCCAGTAGTCTTTGGTAGTGGGTAATGATGATAAAGCTACGTTGACTGTCGCGTAGATGATTAACACCACTGGCAACCGTTTGTAGGGCATCGATATCTAAACCGGAATCGGTTTCATCCAAAATGGCGCATTGAGGTTCAAATAACAGCATCTGTAAGACTTCATTACGTTTTTTCTCACCACCAGAAAAGCCAACATTCACATCACGGTTGAGGAATTTTTTGTCCATGCCCACCAGTGCCGCTTTTTCCCGTAGGCGTTTCATGAACGCAACCGCATCTAACTCGGCTTCGCCACGCGCTTTGAGTTGGTGGTTATAAGCGGTGCGGAGGAAATAGGTATTGTTAACACCCGGAATTTCAACGGGATATTGAAAAGCCAAAAACAGACCTTGTTGCGCACGTTCTGCCGGATCCAAGGAGAATAAGTCTTGCTCATTGTAAGTGACTGAGCCGGCATCAACGGTATAGCCTTCACGGCCAGTCAGGACATTCCCTAATGTGCTTTTGCCGGCGCCGTTAGGACCCATGATGGCATGGACTTCGCCTGGTTTTACATTAAGTGAAAGCCCTTGCAAGATTTCTTTTTCCGCTACGCTGGCATGTAATCCATCAATCGTTAACATTTTACTTTCCTTCTTTTTATCCAATGGCGCCTTCTAAGCTGACTTCCATCAGGCGCTGTGCTTCAACAGCAAACTCCATCGGCAATTCTTTAAATACGCGTTTACAAAACCCATTCACAATCAACGCAACGGCGTCTTCTTCGCTTAAGCCACGTTGTAAACAGTAGAACAGCTGATCTTCCGAAATTTTTGATGTGGTGGCTTCATGTTCAATCTGCGCAGAAGGATGTGCTGCTTCGATATACGGAAAGGTATGCGCTCCGCAAGTATCGCCCAGTAGTAAAGAATCACATTGCGTGTAATTGCGTGCATTGTGTGCAGTTGGTGCCATCCGTACCAGGCCGCGATACGTATTTTGCCCTTTGGCCGCTGAAATGCCTTTGGAAATAATGGTACTTTTGGTGTTACGGCCCAAGTGAATCATTTTGGTACCGGTGTCTGCTTGTTGGCATTTGCTGGCCAAAGCAACGGAATAAAACTCGCCAACGCTGTTATCGCCTTGTAATACCACGCTGGGGTATTTCCAGGTAATGGCTGAGCCTGTTTCCACTTGTGTCCAAGAAATTTTGGCGCGATCACCGCGACATGCACCACGTTTGGTGACAAAGTTATAGATACCACCACGACCTTCATTGTCGCCGGGATACCAGTTTTGTACGGTGGAATATTTAATTTGGGCGTCTTTGAGCGCAACGATTTCGACGACTGCCGCATGCAGTTGGTTTTCATCGCGCGTTGGTGCGGTACAGCCTTCTAAGTAGCTGACATAGCTGCCTTCGTCGGCAATGATCAATGTACGTTCGAATTGCCCGGTGTTGGCGGCATTGATGCGAAAATAGGTGGAAAGCTCCATGGGGCAGCGGGTGTTCTTGGGAATGTAGACAAAAGAACCATCACTAAAGACCGCAGAGTTCAATGCGGCATAAAAATTGTCACCGGCTGGGACTACTGAGCCTAGGTATTGTTGCACCAGCTCAGGATGATCTTGTAATGCCTCGGAAATCGAACAAAAAATGACGCCGGCTTCTGCCAATTTGTCTTTGAACGTGGTTTTAATGGAGACACTGTCAAACACGGCGTCGACTGCCACACCAGCCAACCATTTTTGCTCTTCCAATGGAATGCCCAGTTTGTCATAAGTTTCCAGAATTTCCGGATCAACTTCGTCTAACGATTGTGGTCCATCTTCTGGACGTTTGGGTGCGGAATAATAACTGATGCTTTGGAAATCGATGGGATCAACCTTGAGATGCGCCCAGTCAGGTGGCGTGAGCGTCAGCCATTTGCGATAGGCGGCCAGGCGCCATTCCAGCATGAATTCGGGTTCCTTTTTTTTGGCTGAAATCGCTCGAATCACCGATTCATCCAGTCCAGGTGGAAACGTTTCAGATTCAATATGCGTGACGAAGCCGTGTTCATATTCTTGTTGTGCTAGGTCTTCAAAAATCTTAGCCATTTATACCGTGTCCTCAGTTGAGTGGACGACGCGCACTTGCCAAGGCAGTTGTCCAGGTTGTAAGGAAAGTGCACCATTCATTTGGTCAATCGTGACTGATTTTAAGATGGTATGAATGGCATGGTTGATGGTTTGCCAATTGCTGCGCGCAGTGCAGCATGCCTGGCGATCGCAATCTTTTTCAGTGTGGCAGCATTCGGTAATGGCTATGGGACCGTCGATAGCTGTGATCACATCGATTAACGTAATAGATTGCGCAGGGCGCGCTAAAGCGTAGCCACCATTAACTCCACGGGTTGAAGTCAATAAATCGGCATTAGCTAATAATTTCAGTACCTTACGCACTGTCGGTAGCGCAATATGAGTGCTGTCGGCCAATTGCTGGCCGGTGTAAGAGGCCGCTGTTGTTTTGGCAATAGCGGCAATTACAATCACGGCGTAGTCGGCGATTTTGCTAATTCTCAGCATATGTTACCAAATCAGTCCTAATTTGGGCGCCACTCTAGGGGATGCGTTCCGCGAAGTCAAGCATCCAAAAAGCTGCGCAGCATCCAGGCGGTTTTTTCGTGGACCGACAAACGATCACCCAACAGGCCAAGTGTGACTTCATCACCAGCTGATTCAACGGTTTCAATCAGGTCTCGGGCCGTACAAATCACCATTTCATGTGCGCTGATCAATTGCTTAACCATATCGGCCCATTTGGGTGTACCGGTTTCTTCTGGAATGCTGGTCAATTTAGCAAATTGTGCGTAGCTGCCTGGTGCCGGTTGGCCCAATGCACGGATACGTTCAGCGATATCATCCACGGCTGTGGCTAATTCGGTGTAATGGGCTTCAAACAATTCATGCAAGCTTTTGAAATGTGGGCCCGTGACATTCCAGTGAAAATTATGTGTTTTGAGATAAAGCGTGTAGCTGTCGGCCAGTAAGTGAGACAGGCCTTGTCCAATGTGTTGACGCTGCGTTTCATTAATACCGATGTTGATGTTCATGGTCAGGTGCTCCTGTGTGTTTAGGTTCTCGGTTATTCTAGGGCGTTTCTGTAAATAACTAAAATTGATTGTTTTTATTTTTGCAATTGGTTTTAGCTATATTCAGCCTCGTTTTCTATCCTGTCCATCCGCCGGTGTATCCACTCATACAGTTGGTTATTCAGTTCTTCTGCGTTCATATCTTGCGCATCGATTGCGGGTCCAATTACCACGGTAATCGTTCCCGGGCGTTTGATGATTGAATTATTTGGCCAATAGTGCCCAGCATTATGCGCAATGGGTATGACTAGGCTGCCAGTTGCTTTCACCAATGCTGCGCCCGTTTTATGAAATTTCTGATGCGTGCGAATCGGCGTGCGCGTGCCTTCTGGAAAAATCACAATGGAGAGGCCCTGTGCCAGTCGTTTTTTACCCTGGGCAATAATTTGTTTGAAGGCGCGAATACCTGCAGAACGATCGATGGGAATATGTCGACCCAGTCGCATACCCCAACCAAAAACAGGAATATTCAGTAAGGATTTTTTGCAGACAAAACAATTGCGTGGCAATAAATGGGGGAATACCAAAGTCTCCCAGGTGGATTGGTGTTTGCTGAAAAAAATGACCGGGTGGTTTGGTATATTTTCTTGTCCGATGACCTGTAACCGAATGCCACAACATACGCGCGCTAGCCCAAAAATACCGCGTGACCAAACCCGGTAAAGATCGCGGCGTATCGCAAAGGGTAATGGGTAAACCAGATAAAGCAATGGACACCAGATCAGGGTCAATATTCCGACAAAAAAGTAGAAAATGAGTGTGCGTAAAATCAGCATGCGGTGCATGTAAACTTTATTCTAAGAAGCGGCGGAGCCTAGCATAAATCAAAATTTGTTGCATGGTTTTAGTCGTTCTGTTGAGTCGGCTTGATTTCGACATCCTTCGACATCCTTCGACAGGCTCAGGAACCGCTCAGGGACCGTTTATCGAATGGCAGGAACCCAATTTTCGATGACCGGGCGGTTCCTGAGCCTGTCGAAGGATGTCGAAGGGCTCGTTTATCAAAAGACAAGGATTTCGGTTGAAGTTGATTGGGGTGACGTGGTCATGAATTTTTTCTTTGTGCGTTTCTCTTGAAATATAACGCGAGTATCTCCACATTAGCTTGCAATGTTTTGAAAAGGTACTGGATATGGAAACAATTCATGGCACCACCATTCTTGCGGTGCGGCGCGGCAACAGTGTGGTTATTGGCGGTGATGGTCAAGCAACAATGGGCAATATGATTGCCAAAGATAATATTGTGAAGGTGCGGCGCTTACATGACCAAAAAGTCATTACGGGTTTTGCTGGGGCAACAGCCGATGCCTTTACCTTATTCGATCGATTTGAAGCCAAATTGGATATGTATCAGGGACGTTTGGAACGTGCTGCCGTTGAGTTAGCGCGGGATTGGCGTTCAGATAAAGTCCTGCGCCGTTTGGAAGCGATGTTGTTAGTGGCTGATCGTGAAACGACTTTATTAATTTCTGGAACCGGCGATGTGATGGGTGCCGATGATTTGGGTGTGATGTCGATCGGATCAGGTTCAGCTTACGCTAAAGCTGCTGCGCGTGCGTTAGCAAAGAATACGAAATTTTCAGCCCGTAATATCGTAGAAAAAGCATTAACGATTGCAGCAGATATTTGCATTTATACCAATCACAATTTCGTGATTGAACAGATTGATTACTAAGCCAAACGGGCATTACTGAAGGAAAACGACTCATGTCACAGATGACACCAAAAGAAATTGTTCACGAGTTAGATCGACATATCATTGGTCAGAATGATGCAAAGCGTTCCGTTGCAATTGCTTTGCGTAATCGCTGGCGTCGCATGCAGTTACCTGAAGACTTGCGTGTTGAGGTAACGCCGAAGAACATTCTGATGATTGGCCCAACCGGTGTTGGTAAAACTGAGATTGCACGTCGTTTGGCCAAATTAGCCCATGCGCCGTTTATCAAGGTTGAAGCGACTAAATTTACCGAGGTCGGTTACGTCGGGCGTGATGTCGAATCAATCATTCGTGATTTGGTCGAAATGTCGATGAAGATGACGCGTGAAGAAGCCAAAGAAAAGGTGCAGCAACGTGCGCATGAAGCGGCAGAAGAACGTGTGTTGGATATTTTATTGCCTCCAGCACGTAATAAAGGTTCAGGTGGGATTGGATTTGCTAATGAGCCTGCTGCAGATCAGCCGAAAAAGAAAGATAGTGGTGGCGAAGCGCGCAAAGAATTTCGTCAGCAATTGCGTAATGGCGAACTGGACGAGACTGAAGTGGAAGTTGATGTGCCTGCAGCCGCAGTGTCTATGGAAATTATGGCGCCTCCAGGCATGGAAGATATGACGCAGCAATTGCAAAATATGTTTGATAATTTTGGCAGTGATCGTAAAAAGAAACGTACCTTGCCGATTAAAGATGCACTGAAAGTATTGCAGGAAGAAGAAGCGTCTAAATTGGTTAACCCAGAGGATATCAAGCAACAGGCGATCGAAAACCTGGAACAAAATGGCATCGTATTCATCGATGAGATCGATAAGATTTGTAAGCGTGAAAATGTCAGCGGTGGTGAGGTTTCACGTGAAGGCGTACAGCGGGATTTATTGCCCTTGATCGAAGGCAGTACGGTTTCGACGAAGTATGGCATGGTGAAAACCGATCACATTCTGTTTATCGCGTCGGGGGCTTTTCATTTGGCCAAACCTTCTGATCTGATCCCAGAACTACAGGGGCGTTTACCGATTCGTGTTGAACTAAAAGCATTGTCCGTAGAAGATTTTGTCCGCATTTTGACGGAACCCAATGCATCGTTAACGGAGCAATATGTGGCTTTGTTGGCGACCGAAGGTATGGTGATCGATTTCACAAAGACAGCGGTAAAACGCATTGCAGAAATCGCTTGGCAGGTGAATGAGAAAGTTGAAAATATCGGCGCGCGTCGTTTACACACTTTGATGGAACGCCTATTGGAAAATATTTCTTTCGATGCGCCTGAACGCAGCGGAGAGACATTAAAAGTCGATGAAAAGTATGTCAATGAGGCGTTGAAGGATTTGGCAGAGGATGAGGATCTGAGTCGGTATATCCTGTAGTTTCAATCGGTGGAGAAATATTTCCGTTTTGAATCATTGCTAGCCTGGTTTGTCAACCCAAAGTAGAGATGTCCGGTTTGACCTAAGCCACTTATGCATAAATCCACAGGTCAGTAGGTTTTAAAATGATGCCGTATAGGCCTGTGGGGTTGTGTATAAGTGGCGATTTTAGGCAGCGCTTCTTTTTATATTATAAGTTTTTTTCCATGGATGGTCAATTTTAGGCTTATGTCCTTTTGTAATGGTCAAGTAAAACTGTAGAGAATTTAAGCCACTTTTTTAAACTCCAGTGCTTTTAGATGTGGAGTTAAATATCCAATAGCGGAGTGCCTTCTTTTGTAATTATAAAAATAGATGTAGTTCTGTACCTCACAAAATAGCAGATTGATGGTTAATAAAGTTCAACTGATTGAGCCGTTCTGTTTTCAAGCTTCGGAAGAATCTCTCCATAACAGAATTATCCCAGCAGTTTCCTCGCCTACTCATACTCTGAGTAATGCCATGCAAGTTTAAACACTCACTGAATTCTTTTGCTGAATATTGTGTGCCCTGGTCTGAATGGAATAGCAAGTGCTTGGTATTTGGTCTTTTCCTCTTAATCGCATTGATCAATGCTTGTTTAGCCAATTTGGCATTTTGGTGATTTAGACAAGGCATAACCAACAACCTCTTTGCTATACAAATCCATAACACAAGCCAAGTAGCTCCAGCCTTGATAAGTGCGAATATACGTAATGTCACCGACCCAGTGCGTA
>CAZIIK010000036.1:0-7292 GCA_964539235.1 uncultured Gammaproteobacteria bacterium
TGAAAATTAGTCTTTTTGGCTTGTGATGATCAAATTTGCATCAAAAATCCAAATGTAGAGTGCATTACGGTAGCATGCTGAAAAATGCCTTTAACAAAGGCTTGGCCGAAGGCAGAAGCTTCTCGGGTACCCTCTTAGCCAACCACCATTGCATTGACCTAGCAACTGTGGTCGAATGCGCCCCTGAAGACTGTTGCATAACCGCATTAGCAGGGAGCTTCAGCGTTAAGATCTTCCGCAAAACTTTTAAATAGTCTATCTATGATCGTTTTTCAGCAGATTTTTCTTGAATGTCATCCGCTACTGCAGTTATGCAACAGCCTTCACTTGTTTACTGGGGGTGCTGCCGTTGGCGGCTGAGAAAGCTGATGACACTGTCTAGGCTTAACCCTTTGAACCTGATCGGCAAACCCGCGTAGGAAAGTAAGGAGCATAATATGGCGATTGATCCAAAGCTACGCACCCCTGTGGGCGGTGCAAAAAAGCAATATTTGTCTGGTACCCATTACCCAGATCTTAAAATCCCGTACCGGGAAATCACTTTAACCAACGACACAACATTTTCCGCGTATGACACTTCGGGTCCGTATACTGACGAACGTGTTGCGGTTGATGTTGCGCAGGGATTACCCGCGTTGCGTGCCACGTGGGTTGAAGCGCGTGATGATACCGAAAGCTACACTGGTCGGACCATTGTGCCGCACGATGATAGCTACAATCATGCGGATAAAACGGCGCAGCAGCAGGCAGAAGCTTTACAGCGTCAACCGCGTCGAGCCCAATCTGGTCAGAACGTGACCCAAATGCATTATGCACGGCGTGGCATTATCACACCGGAAATGGAATACGTAGCGATTCGGGAAAACCAAAAACTCCAGGATTACAAACAACACCGTCCATCGCCTTTTGGCATTCCTGATGAAATCACACCTGAATTCGTCCGTGATGAAATCGCCGCCGGTCGGGCTATTATTCCGGCCAATATTAACCATGCCGAATTGGAGCCCATGATTATCGGGCGGAATTTTCGTGTCAAAATTAATGCCAATATCGGTAACTCTGCCGTGACGTCATCGATTGACGAAGAAGTAGAAAAGCTTTTGTGGGCAACGCGCTGGGGTGCTGACACGGTGATGGATTTATCCACCGGTAAAAATATTCATACCACACGTGATTTTATTATCCGTAATGCGCCTGTGCCGATTGGTACGGTGCCGATTTATCAAGCCTTGGAAAAAGTGAACGGCGTGGCCGAAGATCTGACTTGGGAATTATTCCGTGACACGTTGATTGAACAGGCTGAGCAAGGGGTCGATTACTTTACCATTCATGCCGGCGTCTTATTGCGCTACGTACCACTGACCGCCAAACGTGTCACCGGTATCGTGTCGCGCGGCGGTTCGATTATGGCGAAATGGTGTTTGGCCCATCACAAAGAGAATTTTCTCTACACCCATTTCGCCGACATCTGCGAAATCATGAAAGCCTATGACATTAGTTTTTCCTTGGGTGATGGCCTGCGTCCTGGGTGTTTGGCTGATGCCAATGATGCAGCGCAATTTGGCGAGTTACATACCTTGGGCGAGCTGACAAAAATTGCTTGGGAACATGATGTCCAAGTGATGATCGAAGGCCCAGGTCATGTGCCAATGGATCTGATTAAGGCCAATATGGACGAACAGGTGAAGCATTGTTTTGAAGCACCTTTTTACACCTTGGGTCCATTGACGACCGATATCGCGCCAGGTTATGACCATATTACCAGTGGCATTGGTGCGGCGATGATTGGGTGGTATGGCTGTGCAATGCTGTGCTATGTCACACCGAAAGAGCATTTAGGTTTGCCGAATAAGCAAGATGTTAAAGACGGTATCATCACCTATAAGATCGCTGCGCATGCGGCTGATGTGGCCAAAGGGTTTCCCGGTGCGCGGATGCGTGATGATTTGCTGTCCGAAGCGCGTTTCGAGTTTCGTTGGCAGGATCAATTTGCCTTGTCACTAGATCCAGAAACGGCACAGGCCTACCACGATGAAACGCTGCCGCAAGAGTCCGCCAAAGTGGCGCATTTTTGTTCCATGTGCGGACCGAAATTTTGCTCGATGAAGATCAGCCAAGAAGTGCGGGAATATGCCAAATCCAAACAAGTGGCAGAGGCTGAAGCCATTAGCGAAGGCCTCCAGGAAAAAGCGGCTGATTTTAAAGCGCGAGGCAGTGAAATTTACTTGAAAGAGTAAGAGTAAATGAAAGCCGCCATTGTTGGGGCGGGTTTGGTTGGTCGCTTATTGGCTTGGCGTTTGCAGCGTGCTGGTTGGCAGTTAGATATTTTTGAACAGTCAGCTGCTGAGGATAATGCCAGTTGTGCTTATGTGGCAGCAGGCATGCTGGCACCGATTGCTGAGCTCGATAAATCAGTGCCACTGATTGCAGAGATGGGCTTAAAGAGCCTCGCATTATGGCCGCAGTGGTTAGCTGAATTGCGGCAGCCAGTTGAGTTTCATCGTGCTGGCAGTTTGGTGACAGCGCACGCTTCAGACCAAATAGAACTGCAGCATTATGCCGGGCGACTGGAGCGTTTTGCCATTGCCCAAGATCAGTTTGAATGGTGCGGCAGTCAGCGAATTGTGGATTTAGAACCTGAGTTATCCACATTAACCCAGGCGATTTATCTGCCGACTGAAGGACAGATCGATAATCAAGCACTTCTGACGGCCTTGCACGTTGATCTCACCCAAGCCGGTGTCACCTGGTATTGGTCGACACCTGTACAAACGGTTGCACCCCACCAAGTCACCACTGCCAGCGAAACGCAGACCTATGATTGGGTGTTTGATTGTCGAGGGCTAGGTGCAAAAGCCGATATTGCGACATTGCGTGGTGTGCGAGGTGAAGTGATTTGGCTGCATGCACCAGCGGTGAATCTAAGCCGGCCAGTGCGTTATCTGCATCCGCGCTATAGCATTTACATCGTGCCGCGGGTGAATCAACAGTACATCATTGGCGCGTCAGAAATTGATGCGGAAGACCATAGCCCGATTTCCGTACGTTCCGCTTTGGAGTTGTTAACCGCTGCGTATAGTTTGCACCGTGGTTTTGCCGAGGCGCGCATTCAGAAAACGGCGACGCATTGTCGACCCACATTCGCTGACCATAATCCGCAGGTGATGCATGAATCTGGTTTAACAGCGATTAACGGTTTGTTTCGCCATGGGTTTTTGATTGCGCCTTATTTAGTTGAACAAGTATTAGAAGGAGTCACTGATGATTGACATTATTTTGAATGGCCGTGCCTGCCAAATCACGACCGATAATTTAGGTGAAGCCTTAGCAGAACTGGGGCACAAACGTGGATTTGCCATCGCAGTCAACAAATCGTTTATACCGCAATGCGATTATGCCAAGACCACTTTGCAGGCGGGTGATCAGGTTGAATTAGTAGTGCCCATGCAAGGAGGTTGATATGGCAGACGCCATTATCGAAACGATTTTGACGCGCAGTCGTATGCTATTGGGTACAGCGTTGTATCCAACACTGCATATCATGGAGCAGGCAGTGACTGTCAGCGGTGCTGATATTGTCACGGTGTCGTTGCGCCGTCAGTCACCGGAAAACCAAGCTGGCCAAGCATTTTGGCAAGCGATACAAGCTTTAGGGTGTCAGGTATTACCGAATACGGCGGGTTGTCATTCGGTGCAAGAAGCGGTGACCACTGCTGAAATGGCGCGTGAAATTTTTCAAACCGATTGGATCAAGTTGGAAGTGATTGGCGATGATTACAATCTACAGCCAGATCCCTTTCAATTACTCACTGCCACGGAACAATTAATGGCGCGCGGCTTTACAGTATTTCCTTATTGCACGGATGATTTGGTGTTGTGTCAACGTTTGGTTGATTTAGGTTGCGATATTCTGATGCCTTGGGCTGCGCCTATTGGCACGGGGCGTGGACCGCTAAATCCCTATGCATTGCGGACGCTGCGTGAACGTTTGCCTGATGTTACCTTGATTGTGGATGCCGGTCTTGGTAAGCCTTCACATGCTGCGGCAGTGATGGAGCTTGGCTACGATGCTGTTTTATTAAACAGTGCAGTCGCCCTGGCCCACGATCCGGTACAAATGTCCACAGCATTTGCGCATGCAATTTCGGCAGGTCGTTTGGCGTATGAAGCAGGTCCTATGCCGGTGCGTGATGTGGCAAAACCGAGCACACCAACCGTCGATACGCCGTTTTGGCATCAAACTGAGGTATAGGTGTGAACAGTTCAGTGACGCATCCCGTGGTTTGGTTAGTGGGCGCTTCAGACTCCGCTGCACATGCTGGTTTGCAGGCCGATATACGGACTTTGCATGCGTTGGATGTACATGGGGCAACCATTGTCACGGCGATAACCGCACAAAATTCGCAACAGGTTGCTGCTGTGTTTCCCGTCGACCCGGCACAGATTACCGCGCAACACATGGCTTTGCAGGTCGATGTGCGTCCCCAGGCAATCAAGCTTGGTGTGGTGCCAAACGCCGCGGTGTTGGATGAATTACTACCTGTTTTATCTGCCGAAGGTGTACCGATTATTTGTGATCCCGTGCGCACCAGTTCGACGGGTCAAGACCTGGCTGATGCACAACAGCGTGCGGCATTACTGCGGCATGCGCAGCAGATTGATTTGCTGACGCCGAATTTGCCAGAAGCCCTGTATTTAACCGGTATGTCGATTGAACACAGTGCGGATATCCCAGGCGTTGCCGCTGCATTGCGTTCGCAAGGCTTTGCTCGTGTGTGGTTAAAAGGCGGGCATTGGGATCAGGACGAATCTACCGATTACATCAGCGATTACTATATCGACGCAGAACGCGCATTTTGGTTGACCAACACACGCTTACCACAAACCAATCGGCGCGGCACAGGTTGTACTGCAGCCAGTGCAGTGACGGGTTTTATGGCCCAAGGTCATGCGTTTGAAGATGCCGTGATATTGGCGCAGGGTTATGTGCACATGGGACTGCAGGCCGCTCATCAAATTGGCCAAGGTCCTGGGCCGGTGGCGCAGTGTGCGTTGCCGCTTGCAGCAGACTGTTTGCCACAGGTGACTGATGTGCCATGGGTGCAGCACCCCCAGTTGGAATTTGCCGAACATCCATCAACTGAAATGGGTTTGTATGCAGTAGTCGATGATTTAGAGGAATTGTCTCGCATGTTGCGTTTAGCCGTGCCAATTGTGCAGCTGCGTATTAAAGATCAGCCATTGGAGCAGGTAGATTCATGGATTGCCGCAGCGGTTGATATGGTGCAGGGCACGCCAACCAAATTGTACATTAACGATTATTGGCAGTTGGCCGCGCGCCATGGTGCCTATGGAGTACATTTAGGCCAAGAGGATCTCACAACTGCTGATTTACCCTGGATTGCCGCACAAGGATTGCGTTTGGGGCTCAGTACACATTGTGAATACGAGCTACAGCGTGCACTGGCTGTGCGGCCGTCGTATGTGGCGCTGGGGCCGATTTTTCCGACACAAAGCAAGGTCATGCGTTTTGGCCCGCAAGGATTAGCGCGTTTGCGTGCTTGGCGCCGTTATGTCGACCGACCACTGGTTGCCATTGGTGGTATTCATGCAGGCAATATTCAAGCCGTTTGGGAGACTGGCGTGGATGCAGTCGCGATGATTTCTGGGTTGCGGGATGTTACTGATCAGTGTGTCATTGCTTACGGCCGCAATTGCTAGAGCCTGTCGTCAAATTGCTTACCTGTAGTGAAAAAGGCGGAATTTTAGAACAAATGAGTTCAAATTTGCGTCGAATAGCGGGGAAGGCTGCTGCTAATGAGGTTATGTAGCAGTCTTTCAAAGGTTATGCCCAGCTGGGTCTAATAGTGTCAAATAGGTTAACCAAGGAATGAGTGCTTTAATTTTGAGTCCTTCGGGTGTGCTGCTTTCTCGATCGATATTTTTCACGAGTTGTATCTGCTAAATGACTGGCAATTGAGGGGCAAAATGGCAGAAATTTGCAGAGGGTGTGCTATTAGAATACTTCACCTCAATTAATTGTTTGGGCTTTTGGTCAAAGCTGGTGAGGAAATCAATTTCACGTCCATCTTTGGTGCGCACAAAGTGTAAGCGGCTAATGGTGCCGGTAGTGTCTTCAATATAATCCAGTTCTTTTAGGAGTGCACAGGCTACGAAATTTTCCAACCGCGCACCATCGTCTCGTGCATAAGTCCAATCGTAAAAATAATATTTAGGTTCTTTCAGTAAGCTGCGTGTAATGTTGCTATGGTAAGGGGCTACGCGGAAGATAATATACAAACTCTCGAGGTGTTCGAGGTAACGCTTGATGGTTCCGGCGTCTTTGCCAAGATCGCGGGCAAGATTTGCATAAGAAACGTTGCTGCCAATGCGTTCTTGGAGCAAAAGAACCAAAGTTTCTAATGCTTTGAGGTTAGAAATGGTATACAGATCGATCAGGTCCTGTTTTAAAATAATATTGAGATGGCTTTGACGCCATCGTTTGTAGTAGTTAGGGCTGCCTTTAAGAAAAGGTTCAGGGAAGCCACTGCAATGCCATAATGTTTCAAATGCTTGCTCGGGGTTCATGGTTGAGTATTGTGCGATTTCCTTAAGGTCAAAGGGGTGGAGACGATACTGAAAATAACGACCTGCTAACGAATCACCCACTTGGCGAAATGTATCCATTTTGGCACTGCCTGTCACCATCAGCTGAGGTGGAATGCTCTCGGTATCATAAATACCTTTAATCCAGCGCTTCCAGTCTTTTTGTTTGTGCAATTCGTCGAAGATAACGAGCGATTTATCACGATCCCATTGCTTACGTTGTAGCGCAACCCTGTCTTGGGCTACATCATAATTAAAATAGTCAAATGACGAATAAAGTTGTTTCGCGAGTGTTGTTTTTCCCGTCTGTCTGGGGCCTGATAGCAGGACAATTTTATGTGGTAGGTCCTGTTTGATCTTAGCTGCAAGATAACGTTGCATAATGTCGATATTTCTCTAAGTATTCCCCCGACTATTCTGGCATATATTCCTGAATAGTCAAGACCATACCGGAATGCATGCCGGAATAGTCGGGCGCGAAAATGGCATGAATTGTCCTTCGACAGGCTCAGGAACCGTCCTTCTAGGGGCTCGACTTCGATAGGCTAAGAGTCTGTCCGAAAATGGGTATTTTTCTTGTTATGCATTCAAACAGATGCGGATTTTTGGGATGTGCAGGGTCATAATACCGATTTGTCACGTGATATGCAGCACACAAGCCATGGAAAAGGTATACCCGAGTGATT
>CAZIIK010000037.1:0-18089 GCA_964539235.1 uncultured Gammaproteobacteria bacterium
CCGGTGTTGTAAGTAGGTCATTTAACTTTTCTTCACAGGCTGATTCTACAATCTCGCGCCATTTTGGTGTGACCTGAAGCAAATTCTTAATCAATTCATCGATAGTAGCCTTAGCTTCAGCAGCGTCATATTCAGCGCCCTCAGCTAGGCCTTCAATAATCGCTCTTTCTCTTTGAAAGGCGGCATGCAATTCACCTGTCAATCTATCAATCTCATCTGCTGCTGCTTCCGGTTTAAATTCCATATGCTTATCTAAATCTATTGAATAATGGATACTCATTGTGAGTTTCTATCTGCTGATATGCAACATTTGTGGGAATGATAAAACTGTAGGGTGCAGGAAGATTACGGAGCTTGTCGAAGTCGAGCCTAATCACTGTAGGATCCAGATTAAAGCGTTTCATTTTCTCTGGCAGCACACGGTCAAGCGCTTATATTCAATAACAAGCCACAGGCAAATAGCCTAAGTTACTATTCACCACCTACCATCATTGCTTCAATTAAAACCGAACCGGTCAAAATGCTGGAACGCTGATCGACATCACCGCCAACAGCTTGTATCTGTTGATACATATCACGCAGGTTGCCGGCAATGGTAATCTCATGCACAGGATATTGAATTTGGCCATTTTCAACCCAAAAGCCACTAGCACCACGCGAGTAATCACCCGTCACTAAATTGACGCCCTGCCCCATCACATCCGTCACTAACAAGCCTTTATCCATTTCAGCTAATAGCGCTGACAAGCCACCCTTGAGAGAAGGTGTAATGCTGATATTATGCGGGCCACCGGCATTACCAGTATTCTGGAGTTTTAGCTGTCGAGCGGTATAGCTGTTTAAGATGAAATCTTGCAACACGCCGTTCTCAACCAGATGACGTGCTTGCACACGAACACCTTCAGCGTCATACGGCGAACTGGCCAGTCCTTGTGAGACAAAAGGATCTTCGCGCATCATTAACCAGGTCGGAAAAATTGTATTTCCCAGATCATTGAGCAAAAAGCTGGCTTGGCGATATAAATTCTCACCATTAATCGCGCTTAAAAAGCTGGAGAATATTCCAGCTGCTTCTTCTGCTGCAAATGTGACCGGCACTTTTTGGGTCGGCAATTTACATGCACCAAGACGCTTAATGGTTCGTTCAGCTGCATCAACGCCCACCTGTTCAGGTGACCATAATGCATGCGGATTACGCGCTACGGTATAGCTCGAGTCGCGTTCCATTTGCCCGTTTTGCTCAGCCAATAATGTACAAGATACATGATGTTTACTACTGGCGAAACTGTGTAAAAAACCATGACTATTACCCAATGCCCGTTGACCTTGATAAATGCTCAACGAAGCCCCCTCAGAATTCGAAATCTGCGGGTCATTCGTTAAGCCTGCTTGCTCACAATTTTCGGCAATGGCTAAAGCCTCATCAACTGAAAGTTCCCAAGGATGATACACATCGAGTTCTGGCCATTCAGTTGCCATATCAGCTGCCAGCGGTAATCCAGCACAGGGGTCTTCTTCCGTAAAACGCGCAATATCAGCGGCTGCCTTAACAGCCTTACGCATGGATGCTTCCGACAAATCGGTACTGGACGCCGAACCTTTTGCCTGACCAGCATAAACCGTCACACTAAATGATTGGTCTTGATAGTATTCAACCGCTTCAGGTTTGGACTTGCGCACAGTCACGCCTAAACCTTCACCTTGAGTCACTGAGACAGCAGCAGCGGTAGTATTGAGGGTCTGTGCATAATCTAAAGCAAATGCAACGTGTTGTTCCAATGTCTTCATATATTCACCATGTTATATCTTTGCGTTGGCTGCTCTTTTTGAGCTGCGTTAGGTACGCTGTATGAGCAGCTGATTCGCTTTCATCTGCTGTGACCACTGGAATGCTATATAAGGCCGACAAAGCCTGTTGCGCATTACCTCCATTCCCAACGTCTGTTGTAGCGTCTGTTGTTTTTTCAAGCGCAGCATCACTGAATAAAGCGGTCTGACCGCCGGTCATCGCCAAGTAAACCTTGGCTAAAAGCTCGGCATCTAACAAAGCGCCGTGCAATTGTCGATTACGATTATCAACATCATAGCGTTTGCATAAAGCATCCAGAGAGTTTCGTTGACCGGGATGTTTGGTTTTGGCCAATTGCAAGGTATCTAACACGGCACAGTGTTGGTCAATGGTCTCCCAGTTATTACGGCGTAATAGGGTTAATTCGTGGTTCAGAAAGCCCATGTCAAATGCTGCATTATGAATCACCAACTCTGCACCTGATATGAATTGCATGATATCGTCGACCAATTCATAGAAACGTGGTTTATCGATGAGAAAATCATTAGTAATGCCGTGCACTTTAATCGCTTCAGCCGGTACTTCTCGATCGGGGTTGAAATAATAATGACGTTGTTTCCCGGTTAATTGACGGTCAATCAATTCAACGCAGCCAATCTCAATCATGCGGTGGCCTAGGTTGGGATTCAACCCTGTGGTTTCAGTATCAAGTACAATCTGACGCATCGATTTATTGCCTCGCGCTCAGTGCTTCATCAATTGCCCGATTTGCCAGTGCATCGACCCATTCATTTTCCACATGACCGCTGTGGCCTTTCACCCAATGCCAATCAACTTCATGCTTTTGCACCAGCTCATCTAATATTTGCCACAAATCCGCATTTTTAACTGGGGCTTTCGCGGCGGTTTTCCATTGGTTCCGTTTCCAATTATGAATCCATTGAGTAATGCCTTGGCGTACATATTGTGAGTCTGTCGTCAGGTCAACCTGGCAGGGATATTTCAGCTGTTTTAAGCCTTCAATGGCTGCCTGCAATTCCATGCGATTATTGGTCGTATCAGCTGTATAACCATACAAATGCTTTTCTTCTTCATCGTAAAGCAACAACACACCCCAACCGCCAGGCCCTGGGTTACCACGGCAGGCACCATCGGTAAATATTTGCACTGATTTTTTCACGCGACTATGACCCTCGATTTTGTGGCTGTGGCATCACACGATTACCCATACGGCGCTTGGCCTGTGCCCACAAGTCAGAACTGCCGAGGATCATACCGTAATTCTGTTTTTGCGCAACGCATAGATAGCCTAAGTAACGCCAGGGAAACAGTGATTCTGCACAGAGTTGCAAACCGGTTGGATGCAATAAGCGCTGTGCTAAAACTTGAGGGCCTCCAAACCGACGTAAGGTGACTAATTCAAATGATTGAGCTAACAAATACTGCTTTAATTTCCAGGCATACGTACTGCGATGCAAATGCCCACGGCGCCCCGCAAAAGTCCCTGCTTCTTGCCACAGGGCCGTGCTAGCGGCGCGACGCTCTTTATGCCACGGGTGAAAATCAAACACCAACAAACGACCATCATCTGCTAATAATGTGTCCACTTCAGCCAACAACTTTGGCCAATCCAAGGTTTCACTGGGGATGTACCACAACACAACAACATCCAA
This sequence comes from uncultured Gammaproteobacteria bacterium, assembly GCA_964539235.1. Taxonomy (GTDB): domain Bacteria; phylum Pseudomonadota; class Gammaproteobacteria; order Francisellales; family CACEW01; genus CAZIIK01. The sequence goes on from CAZIIK010000037.1 coordinate 3,463, forward strand.
CTGTTTGGGGGCAAAGGGTAAGTTTTCAAAATGACTCACCATATCGTATTTTCCCAAGCTAGGTCGCGAAGAAACACAAACTGAGATATCCGCGCCTGCAGCAGAAAAAAGATCGGGTTGCACGCCACCATCGGTTAACACCGCTAAACGCTTGGGTCGATTACTTGGTAAATAATGACTCAGCAATAGCTGTTGCTGATGAAAATAACCGGAAAATGAGTTGCATTGACTGCCCATAACATGGTTCATAGAGTACGCTGCTTTGCATCCGAGAATAGCATGGGTTAACCTCTGCCGAAACTAAAGAGATGGAAGCCAGACTCATGGAAGTTGTTGCTATACCTGCGTTTGCGGATAATTATATTTGGGCAATTGTTCATACAGAAAAACAGTGTTGCATCTTGGTAGATCCTGGCTGTCCAGAAGCTGCACTCGATTTCTTACGTCAACATCACTATCAATTAACAGACGTGCTGATCACGCACTATCATCCTGACCACACGGGTGCACTAGCAGAGTTACGTGAGCAATATGCACCTGTTATTCATGCGCCACCACATCCGAGCCTGCCCAAAAATATCCATTTGGTTTATGACAATGAAATACTTGATTTAGCTGCCTACGGCTTGAAATTTTCAGTCATCGCCACGCCCGGGCATACCTTAGATCATGTATGTTACAGCGAAGTAGACCAAGGCTGGCTATTCAGTGGCGATACCTTATTTGCTGGCGGCTGTGGCCGTTTGTTTCAAGGCACTGCTGAACAAATGTATGCCAGTTTGAATCGACTCTGTGATTTAGCACCCAATACCCAGATTTATTGTGCCCATGAATACACTGAAGCAAATCTACGTTTTGCGCTCAGCGTAGAGCCCGATAACATAGCACTGCAACAGAGCTTAGCAAGCGTTAAGACCCAATGCGCGCGCAATCAAATCACCCTGCCCAGCACTTTGCTCACTGAGCTGCGTACCAATCCGTTTCTACGTTGTGATCAAGTCGAGTTCCGCGAGCAACTGGCCAAGCACCTGAATCAACCATGCTTTAGCCCTATTCAAGCGTTTACACAATTACGCGCACATAAAGATCAATGGAATGGGTGAAATCTAGATGCCATCACGTTGCTTAAAAATCCTCCTACTGGCTGGTATGGTCAGCATACTGACTGCGTGTTCTGTGCAGCAGAATGCGTCTATCACCGAGATGGTCGATAATCCTGCATTTGTGGATCACAGACTGAGCTATAACCAAACCTACTACCGCAGCTTATGGCCACGCATTCAGGCGGTCTTTCAATTAAATCACGCGACTGATCGACCTGTTGTACAACATTACTTGTATAACGATACGCATTATCCGACCAGAATTTACCAATCCATGGTACGTGCCAAACCATTTCTGTATGAAATTGTGAATGAGATTAACCGCCGCCACTTACCCACCGAATTGGCGCTATTGCCGATCATAGAAAGTCGTTACGATGCAGAAGCCATTTCCAATGCTGGCGCTGTGGGTATTTGGCAGTTAATGCCAGTGACAGCAAATCGTTTCCATGTGCGTAAAACCACCTGGTGGCACAACGGTCGCCAAAGCATTTTCCAATCTACCCAAGCCGCATTAAATTATCTGAGTAAGTTGTATCAACTCTTCAACCACAATTGGCTACTGGCCATTGCGGCATACAACAGTGGCGAAGGCACAGTTGAGGGTGCGATTGATTATAATGCACGTCACGGTCTCCCGACTGACTTTTGGCATCTCAATCTACCTGAACAAACCCAGCAATATGTACCTAAACTATTGGCATTGGCTGCATTAGTTGCACACCCTGCGCATTATCATTTCCAATTACCTGCCATTGCTAACCGACCCGTGATTGGGCGTATTCGCATTAATCACCAAATTGATTTGGATATTGCCGCCAGTCTGGCTAATATCCCAACCGAAGAAATTTACCAACTCAATCCCGAATACACCAAACGTGCCACGCCACCACACGGTTATTACACATTGGTTTTGCCGCTGTATCATATCGATACTTTCTGGCGCAATTACGCCAGCTTTCCTAAGCAAGATTTATTGCAATGGCGGCGTTACATTGTGAAAAAAGGCCAAACCCTGAGTCAAATTGCTTGGCTCACTGGTGCCAGCATGCAAAGTATCCGCAGCGCGAATCATCTATATGGCGATCGCATTTACCCTGGGCAATCTTTGCTCTAAACCATTTCTAAGCACAATCGTCATTACCAACACTACCGCGTCAAAGCTGGCGACACACTGACTCATATTGCACATCACTTTGGGGTCACCGCAAGACAAGTCGCACATTGGAACCAATTGCGTACAAATGCTGTTATTTATCCAGTGCAGTTATTGGTTATTAGGCGTTAAATCCTAAGTTGTAAGGATCTCAACGGGACGCTATTGCTGCGGCAAATTTTTAATAATCTCTGCCGTAAAAAGCCTTTTAAAGACTCTCTTTGAGTTTACGACCCGCCTTAAAGCTCACCACTCGGCGCGCGGCAATTGTAAAAGGTTCACTAGTTCTGGGATTGCGCCCTGTGCGTGCTTGCTTATCATGCAAAACAAAATTGCCAAAACCAGACAGTTTAATGCTGTAACCCGCGGCTAATAAGTTTTCCATTTCAGTAAAGAACCCTTCCACCAGCTGTTTGGCTTGAGTTTGACGCAACCCCACTTTGACAGATACGGTTTTAATTAAATCTGTCTTGGTGAGCGTAGTCATAATTTAGGTCCTTAATGTTGCGCCAGTTTCAGCGTGCAATGCTGCCAAAATTTTCTCAACAGCAGACTGCACAAGGTCTTCCTCAAGGGTGTCTGACAAACTTTGAAAAATCAAGTTAAGGGCCACACTTTTTTTATCAGCCGCTAGTGGTTCGCCTTGATAGACATCAAATACGCTCACTTGCTGTAAATATTCGCCGGCTGACTGGCGTACAACACCTTCTAAATCTGCAACAGGACAAACTGCATCAACCTCAACAGCCAAATCACGACGCACTGCTGGGTATTTAGAAATAGCCTGTGCTTTCGGCAGTTTGCCGGCCAAAACTGTCGGCAAATCCAATTCCAATAGCCAAACAGGTTGGCGAATGTCGAGTTTTTTGGCGACTGAAGGATGCAACTGCCCCATGACACCGACGCAAGTTTGATCAACGATAATTCGAGCTGAACGACCAGGATGTAGATAATGCGGCAAATCTGTCGTCACCAGCTGCCAATCTAATGCCGGGCGAAGCGACAATGCCCACATAGCAACTAACTCTGCTTTTAAATCATAGAAATCAACTTTTGCGTCTTGATTATGCAAAGGACTATCATCCCGCACACCTGTCTGCAACAAAGCTATTGTTGCCACCTCGGCATAATCTGTCTCTTCAGGCACAAAACAAGTCCCCAATTCAAACAAACGTAATTGGCGTTGCTGATGATTTAAATTATGTTGTGCAGCTTTCACTAAACCCGGTAGCAAGCTCGTACGCATCACAGCCATATCACTGGCGATTGGATTCAATAAGGCTTTGGCTGATAATTCGGGAAAGAATGTTTCATGCCAAACTGGATCAATAAAACTATAAGTCATAGCTTCCCAGTAGCCTTTATCGGCCAATAGATGTCTCAAGCGTGATTCTGTCACTTGATATTCTGCAACCGATTCAGGCTGCAGCGTGGTGATTGGCAAACAGCTCGGAATATTGTGATAGCCATAAATACGCGCAATTTCTTCAATCAGATCAACCGGTTGTTGCATATCAAAACGATGCGCAGGCGGGATCGCTTCCAAGGTATCAACTTGCTCTCGCACACACTCAAAACCTAATCGTTGCAAAATTGCTTTGACTTCATCTGCTGCAATAGGAATGCCTAAATAGGCATGTAATTGGCCAAATGTCAGCGCAATGGGGTGCGCTTTGGGCAAATGCGCGGCGGCTTCAGCCACAACCATTTCGCCAGCTTCACCGCCCACAATGTCTTGCAATAACATCGTGGCATAGTCTAAAGCTTGCAATGTGATACTAGGGTCAACACCTCGTTCAAAACGCACCGATGCATCAGTATGCATCCCGTATTGTCGCGGCTTGCCCATAACCGCCAATGGTGCAAAAAATGCACTTTCCAATAGGATATCTGTTGTTTTATCAGTCACTGCCGTGTGTTCACCACCCATAATCCCAGCTAAGGCAATTGGACCTCGATCATCTGCAATTGACAGTGTTTCAGGCACACAGGTCACTGTTTGACCATCCAGCAAAGTCAATGATTCATCCGCCTGACTATAACGTACTGTCACTGCACCTGATATTTTTTCCGCATCAAATGCATGCATAGGTTGCCCGAGGGCTAGCATCACATAATTCGTGACATCAACAACAGGTGAAATAGGTCGTACACCACAGCGACGCAAGCGTTCTTGCAACCATAAAGGCGTCGTCGCTGCAGGATTAATGCGACGGAGCAATCGACAAGCATAGCGTGGACATGCTTCAGGTGCATTGACCTGAACCACCATTTTTTCAGCATGTACAACCGCAGCAGTTTCAATCTCCGGCGCATGAATAGACAGCTGATGCAAAGTGGCTATCTCACGCGCAATACCTCGTAAGCTGAAACAATCGCCGCGATTCGCAGTTAAGTCAATTTCAATGGTCTGATCATCTAATTGTAATGCTACTCGCACGTCCTGGCCTAAAGGCAAATCCGCCGGCAATTCCATGATACCGCTGGATTGTTCGGACATGCCGAGCTCGGATGCAGAACACAACATCCCATGGGAAGCCACACCGCGTAATTTCGCCTTTTTGATTTTAAAACCACCCGGCAAACATGCACCTACCGTGGCAACACAAACTGAAATACCTGCGCGTGCGTTAGCGGCACCACAGACAATTTGCAAAGGCTCATCAGCCGCAACATCGACCTGGCAAACACGTAATTTATCCGCATCAGGATGCTGCTCTGCCTGTAGAATTTTACCGACGACAACTTGGGTAAAATCTGCTGCCACCGGCTCGCGACCATCAACCTCAAGACCAGTCATGGTTAATTGATGGCATAGTTCGGCTGCATCAATTGATGGATTAACCCATTCTCGCAACCATTGTTCACTGAATTTCATACTATATTCTCAACCATTAAAACTGGGACAAAAAGCGGATGTCATTTTCAAAAAATGCGCGTAGATCTTCAACTTCATAGCGCAACATGGTTAAACGTTCGATCCCCATACCAAAAGCAAACCCGGTGTATACATCCGGATCGATATTGACATTGCGTAACACATTTGGATGCACCATTCCACAACCTAAGACTTCTAGCCAACCACTGTGGCCACAGATACGACACCCCTGGCCTTGGCATTTAACACACGCCACATCGACTTCAGCCGACGGTTCGGTAAATGGAAAATAAGAAGGACGAAAACGTGTCTCAACTTCACGCTCAAAAAAATCAGTCAAGAAGGCTTCTAACACACCTTTCAAATGACCAAAGTGAATATCTTTATCAACCCACAGGCCTTCGACTTGGTGAAACATGGGTGTATGCGTGACATCAGAGTCACACCGAAACACACGGCCAGGAGCAATAATTCTGACCGGTGGCGCTTGATTTTCCATCACCCGAATTTGCACATTAGAGGTTTGGGTGCGCAGTACTTTTTCATCAGCAAAATAAAACGTATCTTGTGCTGCACGCGCTGGATGGTGTGGTGGAATATTCAATGCCTGAAAATTGTGATAGTCATCATCTATTTCTGGACCACTGGCAACGGAAAATCCCATTTTATTAAAAAATGCTGTAATGCGGGCTCGCGTTTGTGTCACTGGATGACAACCGCCTTGCTGTGCATGGCGTGCGGGCAAAGTGACATCAATGGCTTCTGCTCGTAACTGCGCATCTAAAGCGGCGGCTTGTAGCGCTGCTTGACGCTCAGTTAATTGCATATGCAATTGCTTTTTAACCTGATTAACGGCTTGACCAGCTGCCGCTCTTTCTGTCGCTGGCAGCGCAGACAGCCCTTTGAGCATCTGGGTCAAAGAACCCTTTTTACCCAAATAACGGACCCGAATTTCTTCCAGGGCGTTTAAGTCAGCTGCCGATTGGGTATAAGTATTCGCACATTGTGCCAGTTCTTCCAATTGTGTTTTCATAGGCCTCTCTCACAATGGTCTATAAACAACAAACGCCTTCCGAAGAAAGCGTTTGCATCATATTGTTATGTATTAGGCACAAATATTATGCGGCTAATTTCTGCTGCGCCATTTCAGCTAATTTTGCGAAAGCTGGTTTATCAAAAACAGCTAACTCAGCCAAAATTTTACGGTCAATTACAACTTCTGCTTGCTTTAAACCATGCATAAAACGGCTGTAGCTTAAACCATGTAAGCGAGCAGCTGCGTTAATCCTCACAATCCACAGACGACGAAACTGACGTTTGCGCTGTTTACGGTCACGGTAGGCATACTGACCAGACTTGATAACCGCTTGTTTGGCCACACGATAAATGCGACTACGCGCACCGTAATAACCTTTTGCTGCTTTTAATACTTTCTTGTGACGACGTCTTGCGATCACGCCTCTTTTAACTCTTGCCATCGTACCGACTCCTTAACCTGCAGGTAACATTTTCTTAATAGACGCCTGATCAGACGGATGAATTAAATCCATGCCGCGTAAATGACGCTTACGTTTGGTGCTCACCTTGGTCAAAATGTGACTGCGATTTGCTGCACGATGTTTATAACGACCGCTACCGGTCTTTTTGAAGCGCTTAGCAGCGCCACTGTGATTTTTAATTTTCGGCATTTTTTTCTCCTTATACCGACCTATTGAAGTAGCAAAGGCCCTTAATAGGTTGCCTTTGATGGTTACTATTTTTTCTTGGGCGCAAGAACCATCACCATTTGTCGCCCTTCGAGTGACGGCTCACTTTCGACCACTGCCCACTCGTCTAAATCAGTCTTAACCCGCCGCATAATCTCAACCCCCAGTTCTTGGTGGGCCATTTCACGGCCGCGGAATCTTAACGTAACTTTCGCCTTATTGCCAGCTTCGAGGAACTTTTTCAAATTGCGCAACTTGATGTTGTAATCACCAATATCCGTACCTGGTCGCAACTTGACCTCTTTGACCTGAATTCGCTTCTGGTTTTTCTTCGCGGCGGCTTTTTGCTTACTCTGCTCAAACTGATGTTTACCGTAATCCATGATGCGGCATACAGGAGGTTCCGATTTCGCTGCAATTTCGACAAGGTCTAAATCTGCCCCACTCGCCACTTTTAACGCTTCTGTTGTCGGCATAATGCCTAACTGTTCACCGTCCGCGGCAATGAGTCTCACTTGCGAAGCATCAATTTGATCGTTAATGCGCAACGCACCTTTGCGGTCTGTCTTAGAATCTCTAATTTTTTGGTTCCTCCAATTGTTCAAGCATCCTAGTGTCAATCTCAGTACGTAATAATGTTTCAAAGGCTGAAATCGACATACTACCTAGGTCCTTACCACGACGCGTACGGACCGAAACCTGATTATTTTCAACTTCTTGATCGCCAATAATCAACTGATAAGGGACACGTGATAGCGTGTGCTCGCGGATTTTAAACCCTATCTTTTCATTTCTCAAGTCAGGATCAACGCGCAAACCGGCTTGCCGTAAGGTTTTGACAACTTCTTCGACATAAGCTGTGTGTCGATCAGTAATATTCATGACCACTGCATGCACAGGTGACAACCAAGTTGGCAGCCAACCGGCAAAATGTTCGATCACCATGCCAATGAAACGTTCTAACGATCCGACAATGGCGCGGTGCAACATGACAGGCACTTGCTTATTACTGTGCTCATCGACATACGTTGCACCCAAACGTTCAGGCATGGAGAAATCAACTTGAATGGTTCCACATTGCCAACTACGCCCAATGGCATCTTTCAAATGAAATTCAATTTTAGGTCCGTAAAACGCGCCTTCACCTGGTAACTCAACGTAGGTTAATCCTTGCGCAGACAATGCATCAGCCAAGGCTTTTTCAGCTTTATCCCAAATTTCATCAGAACCAATCAGTTCTGCAGGACGCAAAGCCAGTTTGATATCAAAATCTTCGAACCCAAATGTGCGATAGACTTCAAATGCTTGTTCAATCATCAAGCAGACTTCCGATTGGATTTGATCTTCACGACAAAAAATATGCCCATCATCTTGGGTGAAGCTACGCACACGCATCAAACCGTGCAGTGAACCGGAAGGCTCGTTGCGATGCACAATACCAAATTCCGCCATCCGCACGGGCAAATCACGATAGCTATGCAAATTGCTGTTATATACCTGCACACAGGTTGGGCAATTCATTGGCCGAATGGCGTACTCACGATTTTCTGACTCCGTCATGAACATATTGTCAGCATATTTTGCTTTATGGCCTGATTTTTCCCATAAGCTCACAGCTGCAATCAATGGTGTCCGAATCTCAGTACAGCCATACCGCCGATTGCACGCTCGCATGTAATCTTCAACCGCTCGCCAAATCTCAACACCTTTGGGATGCCAAAACGCAATACCCGGTGAAGTTTCTTGGAAATGAAATAACCCTTGCTGTTTACCCAGCTTACGGTGATCGCGTTTTTCCGCTTCTTCTAATCGATACAAATAAGCCTTGAGATCTTCTTTATTCGCCCAAGCCGTACCGTAAATACGCTGCAACATTTCATTGTTAGCATCTCCACGCCAATAAGCACCTGAAATGCGTAAGAGTTTGAAGGCCTTTAAATGACGTGTATTCGGCACGTGGGGACCACGACATAGATCGGTAAAATCACCTTGTGTATACAACGACAAAACCTCATACGCCGGAATATCCCGAATAATTTCAGCCTTGTAATGCTCACCTTGTGCAGAAAAATATTGCACCGCTTCATCCCGTGATTGAGTGGTCCGCATCACTGGCAAAGCTTGTTTAACCAATTCAGCCATGCGTTTTTCAATCGCAGCTAAATCGGCTTCAGTAAATGGCTGTGAAAAAGAAAAGTCGTAATAAAAGCCATCTTCAATCACTGGACCAATGGTAACCTGTACACTTGGATACAGTTGCTTAACCGCCTGCGCCAACAGATGTGCAGTTGAGTGGCGAATAATGTCCAATCCTTCAGGATCTTTAGCCGTAATAATGCGTACTTCCGCATCTTGCTCGATTAAGGCATCTGCATCAGACAGTTGCCCATTAATCACACCCGCCAAAGTAGCTTTCGCTAAACTTGGCGCAATATCCGTGGCCAGGTCCATGATAGAAATAGCGTGGTCAAACGTCCGCTGACTGCCATCAGGCAAAGTTACAATCGGCATCTCAAATTAACTCTCAAATAAAATCCGCCGTATTAAAGCGCAAAAACCAGACTGCCTCAACTGTGGCGTACCGAATACATGACTGAATAAACGCAAGACATTCTTTATTCAAGCATACAGACCACAGCCTTATAGCACCAAGGCTGATATATTATTACCAGCATAATAAACATAGCAGATCATGGAAGATGGCAATTTATCCAAAGAAAGGTGATCAAGTATGCCTAATTGGCGCACCGGTCAAAGATATATACGGCAGGTTGGATCTCAGGCATGTTTTTACTATTGTTTCTATCTTGAGCCCAGATAAAATTCTACTTTCACGTTACTTAACAGCTGAGGAAATAAAACCCGTCCAACAAAACCTGAACTGCAGGCCGAAACACTGCGCATCTGTCACCTTCGAACTGTTCCACATTACGGCAGGGATGTAATGGTCAAGTAAAACTGTGGAGAATTTAAGCCACTTTTTTAAACTCCAGTGCTTTTAGGTGTGGAGTTAAATATCCAATAGCGGAGTGCCTTCTTTGAGTGCGATGCATTTAAGAGAATAATTAACCATTTAGATTCTGAGTGTTCCCGCATTAAATGCCCTCACGAACCCAGTTTTTAGGGAAAATAACCGTTCGACCTGTAATTACCTATTAGACTGTCTATTTGACAGCTAAAGATTATATTTTTTCTCTTAGAAAAATTCTCTGCTTAATTAGGTGAAGTATATTTTTTCTACATACTTCTCTTGGTAGAAACACTAGATTACAGTACTATAACGCGATATTTTATTACTAAGCGTTAACACAAATGATTCAAGCTCACCAAAATATATACATTGTTATGATTTCGTTTATTGCTGCAATCGCTGGTCTACTGTTTGGTTTTGATACCGGCATTATTTCTGGCGCATTACAATTTATTGCACAAACTTTCGCGATTCCGAACCATCACAACCTGATTAAAGAAATTATTGTCTCTGCCGTACCATTCGGTGCACTGATAGGTGCCATATGCAGCAAGGTATCGGCTGTTCGTTTGGGTCGACGTAATTCGATTATTACAACAGGCATCTTATTCATCATTGGCATATTGTGCGCAGCAGGCGCACCTGATGTCATGTTCCTGGTACTGGGGCGATTATTAATGGGCTTTGCCGTTGGTCTGTCTGCGATGATTGTCCCTATGTATTTATCAGAAGTGGCACCTTACCGAATTCGTGGTGCCATGGTGTTCTGTTTTCAACTCGCGATTAACCTAGGCTTATGGGCTGCTTTTCTAGTCAACTATATATTTGCTGATTCTGCTAACTGGCGATCAATGTTTGCAATTGGTCTGATTCCAGCCGTATTGTTGACGTTTGGCATGTTATTGTTACCTTACAGCCCGCGATGGCTAATTCTTAAACGTGCTGATGAGAAAGCTAGATGTGTACTCAACAAACTCCGCCAACCACAGGATGTTGAGCGGGAACTTTCCGAAATTAAAGCTTCGGCTCGGCACCAACAGGGTAATCTAATCACTTTGTTAACTAAGCCTACCAGAGGTGTTGCTTGGGTCTGTTTTTTGTTGTTTGGTTTTCAACAACTGAGCGGCATCAACACTATTATGTATTACGCACCAACTATTTATAAAAATGCCGGGTTTGAGTCCGCCACTGATCAAATCATGGCATCGTTACTACATGGATTGGTATTTGTCTTGGCAACCTTATGGGGCCTATGGGTTGTCGATAAATTAGGTCGTCGTAAATTGTTCTTTATTGGATTTGTTGGCATGACAGCTTGTTTGGCTTTAATAGGGGCAAATTACCAAGGTTTATTGCATACCACTATCGGCCACTGGATAGCACTGGCCTCAGTAATGGGTTATATCCTGTTTTTTGGCATCAGTCTGGGGCCATTATGCTACTTGATCATGTCGGAGCTATTTCCATTAAATGTTCGCAGCATTGGGATGGCTATGGCCAGCTGCGGAAACTGGGGGTTTAATGTGCTGGTATCCTCAACTTTTTTAACATTGGTTGATACTTTCGGTATCGGCCACACTTTTTATTTCTACACAGGTTGTACGATCGTTGGCCTAATTTTCTGTTATTGCTTTATACCGGAAACCAAAAACATTTCGCTAGAGCACATTGAAAGTAATCTCTATGCCGGCTGTCGGTTAAGGGACCTTGGGAAATCATTAAAAGGCCAAAGTTAAATCATGTATCTTGGTATAGATGTTGGCACATCCGGTATAAAATTGGTTCTGATTGATGATGAACAGCATATCCATGCTGAAACGGTTGTACCACTGTCGGTCGATCAACCCGCGCCATTGCACTCTGAACAACAACCTGAACACTGGTTCAATGCCATTACTCAAGGTATCGCAGCACTACGTCAGGCACAGCCACAAGCGATTGATGCAATTGTAGCGATAGGTTTAACTGGTCAGATGCACGGCGCAGTTTGTCTAGATAAAACAGGCGAGGTATTGCATCCAGCAATTTTATGGAATGATGGTCGTAGCCACCAGGAATGCCAGGATTTAATGGCAATCTGTCCGGCATTTGAATCTGTTGGGGCCAATACCGTTATGCCAGGTTTTACCGCACCAAAATTATTGTGGTTACAACGTCATCGGCCAAATATTTTTCGTAAAATTGCTAAGGTGTTATTGCCGAAGGATTATATTCGGTATCTATTAACTGGCGATTATGCAACTGATCTGTCAGATGCTTCAGGCACGCTATGGTTGGATGTGGCCAAACGTTGCTGGTCCACACATTTATTGCATGCATGCGACTTGAGCACTGATCACATGCCCTTCATTCTGGAAGGCCCTGAATTTAGCGGACAGCTATCGAATACCATCGCACGGCAGCTGAATTTGCCGGCGGGTATTCAGGTAGTCGCAGGTGCATCAGACAATGCTGCCGGGGCGTTATCAATGGGCATATTCAAGCCAGGAAATGGCATGATCTCACTAGGCACTTCAGGTGTATATTTTGCGCCGATTACTGCTCCAGATAGTTCACCAAAAAAAGGTTTACATACATTTTGTCATGCTTTGCCAGAACGATGGCATCAGATGGGTGTTATTTTATCTGCAGCCAGTGCATTACATTGGTGGAAGCAAGTAGTTGGAGTAACCAGTGAACAGCAACTGGTTGCTCAGGCAAAACAGGCAGATGCCAACCAGGTACCGATTTTTCTGCCCTATTTGTCGGGTGAACGCACACCGCATAATGATCCGTTTGCTAAAGGCAGTTTTATTGGCATGCGCCACCGTACAACAACCGCTGAAATGACGCAGGCGGTATTAGAAGGCGTTGCATTTGCTTTATCTGATTGCCAACAAGTGATGAGCGAAACTGGTACGGAAATTGATAGATTATCAGTGATTGGTGGCGGTGCAAAGTCACCTTACTGGGGTCGCATTCTAGCGAATGTGTTAAACAAGTCGTTATGCTATCACGCAGAAACAGCGATTGGCCCAGCTTTTGGTGCAGCGCGCCTAGCATTATTAGCAGGTAATGACTTGCCAATCGATACCGTGCTATCTCAGCCTAAAGTCACCCTACACATTCAACCTAACCCGGATGCAGTGCACTTTTATTACGATCGCTACCAGCAGTATCAACAGGCTTACCAAAAATTAAAGACTTTCTTCAAAGAGTAGGAGCACGATAAAACCATGACACCTTATTTTAACAACATTGAAACAATTGCATTTCGCCCTCAGGCAGATATTGATGAATTAGCCTATCGATTCTATGAACCAAATCGTCTGGTTGCAGGCAAGACAATGGCTGAACACCTGCGGATTGCGATTTGCTATTGGCATACCTTGTGTTGGTCTGGTGGAGATGCCTTTGGCGGAGGAACACGTGCTATGCCTTGGTTGACATCTGATTTAATGCAAACGGCTTACCATAAGGCTGATGCCATGTTTGAATTAGTAACCAAGCTCGACGTACCTTTTTTTACTTTTCACGATACTGATATTGCGCCAGAAGCACCAGACTTAAAGACTTTTTTTGATCAATTATCGCGTGTTATCGATTACATTGAGCAGAAGATGTCAGACACGGGTGTTCGTCTGTTGTGGGGAACTGCAAATTTATTTAGCCATGCGCGTTACCAGGCTGGAGCAGCAACTAATCCTGACCCAGCCATCTTTACGTGTGCAGCCGCTCAGGTTTTCCATGCACTCAATGCCACACATCGGCTAGGCGGTGAAAATTATGTTTTATGGGGTGGTAGAGAAGGCTATGACACTTTATTAAATACCAATCTAAAACAAGAAAAAGCCCAATTAGCTCAGTTTTTGCATTTAGTGGTAGAACATAAATATAAAATTGGCTTTAAGGGGGGCTTATTAATTGAACCAAAACCTTGTGAGCCGACTAAGCATCAATATGATCATGACACAGAAACCGTTTATGGTTTTTTACATCAGCATGGCTTAGAAAAAGAGTTTCAGGTCAATATAGAAGCGAATCATGCAACGCTGGCAGGCCATAGCTTTCATCATGAAATTGCAACAGCATGTGCACTGGATTGCCTGGGGAGCATTGATGCCAATCGTGGCGATCAGCAAAATGGTTGGGATACGGATCAGTTTCCGAATAGCGTTGAAGAATTGTCACTTGTGATGCATGAATTGCTCAAGCATGGAGGTCTGATAACTGGCGGGTTCAATTTTGATGCCAAAGTACGTCGGCAGAGTATTGATCCAATCGATGTGTTTCATGGGCATGTAGGTGGGATTGATGTGCTCGCCAGGAGCTTACTGGTAGCCGAACAGATGTTAAAGTCAGGCACATTTGACCGTCATACTGAAAAACGTTATCAAGGATGGCAGCAAACTTTGGGTATGGAAATTCTTCAAGGTCAACATAGTTTAACGCACCTGGCTGAACAAGCGCTTCAGCATCCGGAATCTGATCGTGTATCGGGCCGACAGGAACAGTGGGAAAATATGCATCTGTATTCAATATTGCAGACCCAATAGGGCGGGTAATCCCCCAGAAAAAGGATGTTTTGAAAAATAGAATTATACTGCCCCCCGTTAAGCAGAGCATTTTGCTAAGAGGGTGTTAACCTAACAAATAGAGGTCAAGTTATTACCTTACCAGAGAAAGCCTTGAAAGGCCCAGTTGTTCTAGATTTTTTGGGATATAAAGAACATCATGGTTATACAAAATGTCACCTGGAGCCTGGCATCATTGGGTTGTGTGATTCATAGAGATGCTTTCAATTTTCTAATTGCCATTTCTTGTTGATAAATAG
>CAZIIK010000038.1:0-2713 GCA_964539235.1 uncultured Gammaproteobacteria bacterium
AATCACTCGGGTATACCTTTTCCATGGCTTGTGTGCTGCATATCACGTGACAAATCGGTATTATGACCCTGCACATCCCAAAAATCCGCATCTGTTTGAATGCATAACAAGAAAAATACCCATTTTCGGACAGACTCTAACAAAGAATACGAGAAATACTATTTTTTCGGTGTTTCTTGACGGACAGCCTGGGTTAATCTAGGATCCGCCGCAATCTCAACTAGGGCTTATCCTCACGACCTGGAAGCCTGGCTAACCATAGACTTACTTCATGAATTCACAAGAAAAACGCTCCGCCTTTTCATTGGCCAGCATCTACGCTTTCCGCATGTTAGGCTTATTTATGATCCTACCCATCTTCAGTTTATATGCAGGCAAGTTCCGCCATGCCAATTTGACACTGATTGGCATTGCTTTGGGTATCTATGGATTAACACAGGCCGTCTTACAGATTCCTTTTGGCATGTTATCAGACCGTATCGGCCGTAAACCCGTGATCTTTTTTGGGCTATTGCTGTTTGCATTTGGCAGCGTGATTGCGGCCGAAGCACATAGTATTTATGGCATTATCCTCGGCCGTGCATTGCAAGGCGCCGGGGCGATTGGCAGTACATTGACTGCTTTTATTGCCGATAACGTAGAGGATGAAAATCGCCTAAAAGCCATGTCTATTGTCGGCATGACAATTGGACTATCATTTATCCTGGCGATGATATTAGGACCTATTTTTAGCAACATCATCGGCTTATCGGGTATTTTTTGGTTCACTGCCATACTGGCTGTATTGGGTATCATCATAGTTTTAACGGTCGTTCCAGGACAAAAACAGCACGTTGTGCACCGCGATGCAGAGGCAGTCCCGACGCATTTTGGCAAAATCATGGCAATGCCTGAACTACTGCGTTTGGATTTTGGTATTTTCACATTACATGCATCTTTAACCGCCTTGTTTCTAGTCGTCCCTTTACTCCTCACACATAGCACGGGATTGCCGCTAGATCGACAGTGGGTTCTGTATCTTCCTGTCTTAATCCTAGCGTTCTTCGCTATGGTTCCATTCATTATCATCGCTGAAGCCAAACGCAGAATGAAAACTATTTTTACTGGCGCAGTGATTGTGATCACTGCCATGCAGTTTTTGCTCTGGCCCTATCACCAAAACCTATTTGCCATGGGTATCATTCTGTTCATTTTCTTTACGGCTTTTACGTTGCTAGAAGCTAGCTTGCCTTCTCTGGTCGCCAAAATCGCACCTGCTGGACGCAAAGGTACAGCAATGGGAATTTACTCCAGTGCACAATTTCTAGGCATCTTTGTCGGTGGTAGCTTAGGTGGCTGGCTATTTCACCGTTATGGGATCAATAGCGTGTTCATTTTCTGTGGTACTTTGGGTGTTATCTGGAGTTTTCTAGCAATCACCATGAGGAAACCTCAACATTTAAGTTCCAAAATTGTATCGATCTCACGCCTTAGTAAAGCTAAAGTTGACCAGTTAGAAACAGCTTTACTAAACGTTTCTGGCATCGCCGAGGCCATGGTTTGCTCTGACGAGCAATTAGCTTACCTTAAAGTCGATAAGAAGCTATTAGACACTGAAAAACTCACAATGCTTATCCAATCAACCTGATTAAATCTCTAGCTGCATTCACGGAAGAATCATATGAACAAAATCAATGCCCCAATACTGCCACAAGGCACGGGGAACACACATAACAGGGACCATGATAAACGATTCGTTTTTATACTATATACATTCAGTATATTTTTATACTCTTATTCCAACAATAAACGTTGTTTGGTATCATTACAAACTATAAATAACCACGTTGAATAGTTATGAGATTTACCATTGGTGCCCGGATCAAACAAGCCCGCCGTCAAAAGGGCTTAACACAGAAAGAACTTTCTCAACTTTGTGGTTGGAGCGACTTCCCTGCACGCGTCTCAAACTACGAACGCGGACAAAGAGAACCTAAAAGTGAACATCTCGGGAAACTCGCAGATGCTCTATCAGTGAGTATTGATTGGTTTTACAAAAGCACAGACAATGTGCTGGCTGCACATGAGAACCGTCCACGTTATGGTACAGCGAATATGGTACCTGTATTGGAATGGGTACAAATTATTCCATACCTTGAAGATCAACCTCTGCCGCGTGATATCAAAACATTGCCCATGCCTGATCATTTTGGCAAGCGCTGTTTCAACTTAATCGTGGATGGAGATAGCATGGAATCTCCACAAGGCGTCAGTTTTTTACACAGGGACCATATCGTGATAGACCCTGATGCAACCGCAGAGACAAATGACTATGTGTTAGCAAAGATGGATGATAACCACGTTGTCTTTAAGCAGCTTACTTCTGACATGGGGCTAAGTTACCTCAAACCACTCAATCCGCGTTACCCAATCATCGAAATGACGGCAAACATGGAAATACTGGGTGTTGTTAAAAGCCAAACGCACTATTTTGAGTAATATAGTTGTATGTATGGATATTCGTTTGACAACGACCAAGACGTTTGGTCGATTGCCAATGCACTGATATATTTTTAGGAAGCCATTCATGCAACTTAGAGTCTGTCCGAAAATGGGTATTTTTCTTGTTATGCATTCAAACAGATGCGGATTTTTGGGATGTGCAGGGTCATAATACCGATTTGTCACGTGATATGCAGCACACAAGCCATGGAAAAGGTATACCCGAGTGATT
>CAZIIK010000039.1:0-4010 GCA_964539235.1 uncultured Gammaproteobacteria bacterium
ATCTGTATCGCGCCGTTGATAAAGCTGGCGCCACTGTTGACTTCATGCTCTCAGAAAAGCGTGACCGCAAAGCGGCGATCAGGTTTTTCGAGAAGTCCATTAGCTCCAGCGGGTTACCAGAGAAAATCACCATAGACAAAAGTGGTGCCAACACTGCCGCTTGTCACCGCCTCAATATGCTGTTGTTTTTATCAGGAATTTACTGTTTATTTATTGAGGTACGACGAATCAAGTACCTCAATAATATCGTTGAGCAAGACCATCGGTTTATTAAACGCATTACTAAGTATACCAAGGGCTTCAAAAGCTTTGCCTCAGCCGAAGCAACCATTGCTGGAATTGAGTTACACCACATGCTTAAAAAAGGACAAATGGAAAATCCCAGCAATCAAACAGCTTGGAGGCAGTTTTATGACCTCGCAGCATAATTGTATCCAAAGGTTACTGCGCATGCGAGATTGAAAATTAATGCGACAGAACCGGACAACTGACCTGTGCACTTGTGCATAAATGGCTTTATACAAATATGACATCTCTACTTTGCAAAATGTGTGACATTTCTACTTTGCATTGACATTCGCAGGCAAGGTTTTTGCCCACTGTGTGCGGAGTGTGCTGAGTTCGGCAGTTAGCGCACGTTTCTCTTTGAGATAATGTTGGCGAATATCTTGCGTATGCTCAGCAAACGTTTGTTGGATCTGATAAATTTCAGCCTCTGCTTCGCGCAACGTATGAGTTAAATGGTCTTTTTGTTGTTGCAATGCAACGGTCGCAGCATTATTAGTCTCGCGTTCCTGCTCAATCTGCTTTTGTAATGATTCCACTGTGCCGATCAGTGCTTTATGTGTTTCATCCATGGTTGGAAGCCGCTTGATTTTATGAGGTGGGATTGTACTGGGTGTTGTGTGCGGCGACAAGGCCACTCAAGCTTCAGCCTTTTGCGTAAAACCGGAACGGTATCGCCAAATCAATATGGCGCAAACGGTTGATATAGCCAAAATAACGTGACTAGTTCCTTGGTTGCCATGGCCTGTATGTGTTTGCATGATGGTATATAGTTTGGCTTGAATAATATCTCGTCTCAAGTATCAGGCAATAGCATGAAGCATTACAAATTAGCTTATTATGTCCCTACTTCACATTTGCAAGTAACCAAGGATGCAGTTTTTGCAGCTGGCGCTGGGTGTTTTGGTCAATATGACCGAGTATGTTGGCAGGTGGAAGGTCAAGGTCAATTCCGAGCACTGCCAGGCAGTAAGCCGTTTTTAGGCCAGGTACAGCAGTTGGAAACTGTGATAGAATACCGCGTCGAATTAATCTGCCCGGCGGATAAGCTGGATGCGACGATTACTGCATTGTTAGCTGCGCATCCTTATGAAACCCCAGCTTATGAGGCCTGGCCATTGACCTATCCAAAGGAGTTGTAAAGCATGGCGGTATTAGAAGTGATCGAATATCCAGATCCGCGTCTTAAGATTGTGGCGAAGCCCGTGGCGCAGGTCGATGCAGCTGTGCAAAAAATTTTGGATGATATGCTTGAAACCATGTATCACGATCAAGGCGGTGGATTGGCCGCAACACAAGCCGGTATTGATCAACGCATTTTTGTGATGGATGCATCGGCGGACCGTTCAGTGGTGATGTATTTTATCAATCCAGAGATTGTTGAGTCGTCCGGTGAAATTATCGAAAAAGAAGGGTGTTTATCATTTCCTGGGGTATCTGCCAAAGTGAAACGTGCCGCCTATGTCAAAGTCAAAGCATTAGATTATAAAGGTCATCCATTTGAAGTTACTTATGAAAACAACTACGAAACACGCTGTGTGCAACATGAGTTAGATCATCTCAATGGTGTGACATTTTTTGATCATTTAAAGCCGCTTAAACGCCAAATGCTAGAAAAGAAATTAGCCAAATATCAAAAGGCCCGAGGTTAATATCCATGCTCATTGTTTTTGCCGGGACGCCAGAGATTGCGGCGACAGTTTTACTTACCTTATTAGCCGACTCAACCCATGAAGTAGTTGCTGTTTATACCCAACCAGATCGGCCGGCAGGACGTGGACGTCAGTTGCATGCCAGCCCAGTCAAACAATTGGCCGAGGCGCACCAAATCGAGGTCGTTCAGCCGCACACATTGCGTGATGCAACGACACAAAAGCAATTGCAACAGTATGAGGCTGATTTAATGGTCGTTGTTGCCTATGGTTTACTGTTGCCTGACGCGGTTTTATCAATGCCACAGCATGGCTGTTGGAATGTGCATGTCTCGTTGTTACCGCGTTGGCGTGGCGCTGCACCTATTCAACGGGCAATCGAAGCCGGTGATTCTGAAACCGGTGTAACTATCATGCAAATGGATGCCGGTTTAGATACTGGCGATATTCTGTTGCAGCAGCATCTGGAGATTACGCCAACTGATACGGCGGCCTCATTGCATGACCGCTTAGCAGATTTAGGTGCACAAGCTTTGCAGTCCACTTTGCAACAATTGACGGCAGGCGATTTAGTTGCGACGCAACAAGATAATACGCAAGTGACCTATGCGCATAAATTATCGAAAGCTGAAGCTGCGTTAGATTGGGGCCAATCAGCTGAATGTCTGGCGCGCAAAGTCCGAGCGTTTTCGCCTTGGCCTGTTTGTACAGCCCAACTAGACGCGCATTTAATTCGCATCCACCAAGTTGAAATGCTTGCGCGGTCATCGGGCGGTGCATCGCCTGGTGCCATTGTGGCTGTGTCAAAGCAGGGTATTGATGTGGCGACTGGTCGGGGTGTTTTGCGCATTCTGCGTCTGCAATTGCCCGGCGCCAAAGTGTTGCCAGTTGCTGATGTGGTCAATGCCAAAGCGGATTGGTTTAGGGGGCAGTGTTTCCAGCTGCAGAATGCTGACATTTAATATAGCCATCTTCATCAAATTCAGGATACGGTAAGCCTTTGTCACGATAGTAACGTGCCATTTTCGGTTGGCACCATTCAAATATCTTGTGTTCAAGTTCTGCGGCGGGCAATTGACAGGTGTCATAGGCACCGACCTGTTGGCGTTGACGTTGCATTTCATACAGAATGAGTGCTGCCGCTACTGATACATTTAAAGAATCGACCATGCCGTGCATAGGGATAATGATATGACCATCAGCCTGAGCAGCAGCGGTTTTGCTCACGCCCCATTTTTCTTGGCCAAATAGCACAGCATTCGGTTGTGTTAAGTCAATATCACGGAAGTTTTGTGCTTGGTCAGATAAATGCGCAGCATAAATTTTAAAGCCACGCTGTTTCAGCGTGTTTAAACAGGTTGGGGTGTTTGTATGGCGGTTGACCTTGACCCAGCGATCACTGCCAGCCGCTGTGTGTGCAGGGACTTTGCCGAAGTGATCGGCTGATTGAATCGCATGCACTTCAGCAACACCGACCGCATCGCAGCTGCGGACGATGGCGGAGAGATTGTGAGGCTTGTGCACATTTTCGAGAATCACGGTGAAATCGAATTGGCGTTGTGCCAACACGGATTGAATGCGTTATAGACGTTTTGCACTCATCAGCGGCTGGTCAAAATATCGGTGAGCAGACAGCTGAGTTTCATGTCGCGTTTCACCAGCTCCATATAATGCGTATGTAGAGCATCACTGTAATTAAAGCTTAAGCGATTGCGAATGTTCTGGCATTTTTGCGCAATAATTTTCTTCTGTGCCAGAATGTCGTCTGCGGTAAATTGGCGTACTGCTGTCATAACCTATCTGCCGAGTAATTACAGTGACGGCATGCTAGCACTAAGCCAGCCAACCCTGCAATGCTTCAATGATTTTGTGTGCTTGTTCCGGGCTGGAAATAGTGAATTTCGATTGCGGTGCATAGCGGCCATTTTTTTTCTTAGAGGTTACCCGAGAAGCTTCTGCCTTCGGCCAAGCCTTTGTTAAAGGCATTTTTCAGCATGCTACCGTAATGCACTCTACATTTGGATTTTTGATGCAAATTTGATCATCACAAGCCAAAAAGACTAATTTTCATGC
>CAZIIK010000040.1:0-11217 GCA_964539235.1 uncultured Gammaproteobacteria bacterium
ATCGGGGATAACTTTTCCGTGGCTTATGTGCGCGATGTCCCGTGACAAATAGGTATTAAGACACGGCACAGCCCACCAAGCCGCCGCTGTTCGAATGCATAACAAGAAAAATACCACTTTTCGGACAAGCTCTTAGAGTGGCAACCGCCTATTTGAAAAGGTCTCTGCAAACTATTTATTACGAAATGTAATACGCCCTTTGGTCAATCATAAGGCGTCATTTCAACTGTCACCCGGTCACCCTTAAGAATACGAATATAATTTTTACGCATCTTGCCAGAAATATGCGCCAGCACAACGTGGCCGTTATCCAACTCAACGCGGAATGTGGTATTCGGCAGGTTATCAATCACAGTGCCTTCAAATTCAATATGGTCTTCTTTGGCCATGTGGCAATATCTCAGTAAAAAAAACGCGGCCATGATGCCGGAAAATCAGCAGCGCTGCAAGCTGTACTGATTTGTTAACCCTTTATGCTAATGCATCCAAGAACCGTTCAGCATCCAAAGCCGCCATACACCCCGTGCCGGCAGAAGTAATCGCTTGTCGATAAATGTGGTCCATCACATCACCTGCTGCAAAAATGCCTGGAATACTGGTTTGCGTTGCATTGCCCTGCAAGCCACTCTGGACAACGATATAACCGTTTTCCATATCCAACTGGCCCTTAAAAAGATCAGTATTCGGTTTATGACCAATGGCAACGAAAATACCTTGCAAATCAATCTGTTGAATTTCATCCGTTTGGGTATTTTTGATTTTCATACCGGTCACGCCCTGTGCATCGCCTAATACTTCTTCCAGTGTATGGAACCATTGGGTAGTGATATTGCCATTTTTGGCTTTTTCCAATAACCGATCTGCTAGAATTTTTTCAGAACGGAGTTGGTCGCGACGGTGAACCAATATCACTTCTTTCGCAATATTCGACAAATAAAGTGCTTCTTCTACCGCGGTGTTACCACCACCGATAACAGCAACTTTCTGGTTGCGGTAGAAAAATCCATCACAGGTCGCACAGGCGGAAACACCTTTACCCATAAATTCGGCTTCGGAAGGTAAGCCCAGATATTGTGCAGAAGCACCTGTGGAAATGATTAATGCATCACACGTAAACACAGTGTTATCAACGGTTAATGCAAAAGGGCGCTTAGAAAAATCCACTGCTTGAATGGTCTCGAAAATCACTTGCGTGTCAAAGCGTTCTGCATGCTGTTGCATGCGCGTCATCAGCTCTGGACCTTGCACACCTTTCACGTCAGCTGGCCAGTTATCGACATCCGTTGTCGTCATCAGCTGTCCACCAGGTTGCATGCCGGTGATAATGACTGGATTTAAATTAGCACGTGCCGCATAAATAGCAGCCGTATATCCCGCAGGGCCTGAGCCTAAAATAATCAATTTATGGTGTTGAGTCTGCACAGTTAAACGTCAATCTGTTCGCAATCAAAGTGGCGTGGATTATAGCGATATCAAGCTAAAATGGCACTAGCAGATAGTCGCTGGACTTTGCTAACTGGATTCTTGATAATGTCGCCTCAATTTTAAGAGGGACACAATATGCCACGCGTCGGTTTGAATTATGAACAAGTTGTGCGAGTGATTCGCGATTTGGAAAACCGTGGAGAAAAACCCACCATCAACCGTGTGCGTGCTGAATTAGGCTCCGGCAGCCCCAATACCATTAGTCAATTTATCAAACAATGGCGACAAGAGCAGGGTATTCCATCAACTGAAGAGTCTGTGGGAAAACCTGCGATTGCTAAACCACAAGACCATGTAGCAGACATTGAAGTGGTTGAAGTGGGTGCCTTAACGCCAGAAAAACACACACCCGAAGCTCGAAAAGCACCCTCAGATGAGCCATCGACTGAACACCAAACAAATGCGAATCCACGTCAGGGTCAACATAAATCACATCAAGGTGGACGTCGTATCTTTAATAAACGCAATAACCACCATCAAAATCGACGTCAGAATCAGCACCATCATAATCATTCATCTCATAGTGCTGAGCCCGCAGCAGATTATGAAATGCTGAGTTTAGAGCGCCTGGAAAAGATGTCACAAGCTGATTTGGTGAAACACGTGAAACGGTTAGAAAGCATCTTATATAAAGAGCAAGTGCGTCGTGAGTCATGCGAAAAAATGGCCAATGAAGCTGCACACTATGCAGAGGTTATTAAAGAGCAAGTGGCTCACCGTATTAATGACCTGAAAGAAAGTACAGAAATGACCATTGCACAGTTAAAACTTGAAGCTCAGCAGGCACGCGAACAAGCAGAAAAAGATCTGCTGTTTTATCGCCAGCAATTAGATAAAGCCAATCAGCGTCTGATGTAATTTTTTACAAGGCGCTCCCTGAGCCTGTCGAAGGGGCCAAGCCAATTATAACTCAACCATCAATACCTAATTGAAGCGCCAGTGCGGCTTGCGTTTCCACTAACGTCGCGCGCGCAGTGGCAAACAACGCATCAATATCGACATCCTCTTGATGCTTAAGGGCTTGTTCCAATGCCTTAATGGCTTGTTTCAATGCCGGTACGCCACAGTAACAACACGAACCATGCAAACGATGCGCTTCACCTTGCAGTGCTGCCCAATCCTGTTGTGCAAAAGCCTTATCGAGTTTTTCTAAGCCACCGGGCAAACTGTCTTGCAATAAGCCAAACATCTTCTCCGCTGTTTTTAATTTGCCGCCCGCCAAGCGCGTACCTAAATCCATATCAACAATTGGCAATACATCATCTATTTCAGTAGTTATTTCATTATTCGTGGACTCTGTATCTGCAGGTACTGCGTCTGCTTTCTTAGCAACCCAATGTTGCAGCAATTGGGCTAAGCCGGCCTGATCAATGGGTTTAGTCCGATAATCATCAAACCCTTGTTGAATAAAATCATCTTGTTGCTCCCGAGTGACGTCCGCCGTCAATGCCACAATCGGAATATGAGGATGATCTGTGTTACCTAACCAATCACGAATCTTTTGTGTGGCTTCAATTCCACTCATCTGTGGCATTTGGATATCCATTAAAATTAAGTCAGGCAAATGCTGTTGCGTCAATTCTATGGCCTTTTGCCCACCATCAGCGGTTAGCACTTGCATGCCCAGTTCTTGCAAAAATATCTTAATCAATTTCAAGTTCGCTGGATTATCGTCCACTGTTAGAACAGTTGCAGGCGGAAGATCTTGTAGCAATAGGGCAGGTTGCTGATCTGTTTCTTGATTGGCAATTGGATTGACAGCCAAAATTCGTACTAACAAATCCAACAACTTATGTCGTGGGAAAGGTTTAGATAACCAATGCGTTAAACCAAATAACTGGCAGTATGTTGCCAAATCAGCTTCCGAAGCATTGGCACACAAAATAATCGGCCCAGCAAAACATTCTTGTATCGCCGGCAATGGCTTATGATCAACTGAATCTAATGCTGTAGCACCCAACGTTACCAACAGTACATCTGGCACTGCGTGCTCAGTTGATTGCAGCCGTTCCAATAAGCTCTCTAACTCACCAAAAGCTTCTACGTTTGCATTGGCTGCTTCTAAACCTTGTAACGTTGATAACCTTGCTGTCGGTGCAGGTTCATATAAAGCAATATGCGCATGTTTTAAGTCTTGTAGAATTTCAGGTTGTGCTGGTGTTAGGGCAATGGCCGTAAACGTAAACCAAAAGGTGGAACCTTCACCTGGTCGACTATCAATGCCTATATCACCATCCATTTTATTGACCAAACTTTTTGAAATTGCCAAGCCCAATCCGGTGCCACCATGCTTCCGTGTCGTCGAAGTATCTGCCTGACTAAAAGACTGAAACAAATGACTTTGTTCCGCTTCTGTCAAGCCAATTCCTGTGTCAGTAACATCGACCTGTAATGTAACAAAATTACCTTCTGTCCTGTCTTCCTGCCGCATGATGCGAATAATAACACTGCCGTCGTGCGTGAATTTAATCGCATTGGTGATTAAATTGGTCAGCACCTGGTTTAATCTTAAGGGGTCCGCTTCAATGGACCCAGGCACATCGGTGTACATAATCATCGCTAATTCCAATGATTTTTCATGTGCATTGGGTGCCAATAAGGTCAAAATGTGCTCTACGTTTTGCCGCAGGTTAATTTTCTCTGGCCGCAGTTCTAATTTTCCAGCTTCAATTTTGGAAAAATCCAATGCGTCATTGATGATCACCAATAGGTTCTTGGCTGAGGTATGAATCGTCTGAATATAATCTTTTTGTACATCGTCTAAATCATTCTTCAGTAACAATTCGGTAAAACCAATAATACTGTTCATGGGTGTACGAATTTCATGACTCATATTGGCCAAAAACTCAGACTTGGCTTGACTGGCCACAAGGGCTTGCTTGCGCGCCACATCCAGTTCTTTATTTTGAATCGCAATGGTGTGTAATGTTTTACGTAACTCAGTAGTTGCATTAGCAATATTCTGCTGCATTTCCTCATGTGTCATGCTGAGGGAATCCGCCATACTATTAATACCGGCTTTTAAAGTGCCTAATTCATCATTCGTGGGCGTTGTAACACGCGAAGCAAAATCGCCATTTTTAATGCGATCAACCGTGCTAACAATCTCTAAAATCGGTGTCGCCAAATCACGTCCTAAACGCAAACCAAATAAAATACTAATGGCCAACCCGACCAGGGTAATCAAAATGATGGCTAAAATAGCCTGATATTTTTGTAGCAGGGTGGCGGTTTGGCTCAGCGTAATCGCTAACCACCCTAAAAGTTCCGTATGCTTTGACAGAATGGTCGGACTATTTTTTTCAGTGGGATTAAGCGGTTGCTTAGTCAGTAATTGCCGTGTAATGGGAAGCAAGAATATTTTGCTTTCCGGCTTATTAATCATGATCAAATGACGACGATTTTGCTGGCTGAGTGCCGCGAGACGTTTCTGATTCAGTGGAATTGGTTGACCATTCTGTTTAATGACCATGCCATTAGGCTGGTAAATAGCGATGGCACGCAAAGGATCAAAACGAATCAAAGCTTTATCGGTTAGATCCATCAAGACCTGGTCATTTTTGGTATATAAGCCGTACTGTGCCGGCGGTGCAAGTTGATGAATAATAGCGGTGCCTTGGTATTCTAAATTGCGATTGAGATCGGCAATACGAATATTAATAAAATAAACACCTAATAATAATCCCACCGTTAAAGTGGGCAGCAAGGTGAGCAGAACAACTTTTGCTTTAATGCCCCAACGCATGTATCAGCGACTCTTGAACTTTTTAATCAGGTGAAAGAGTACACCGCAACCAGCAGGAATCAATGAGATAACAATAATCGCCAAGAGGATGAAGGAAAAATGCTGTTTGATGAATGGAATATTGCCAAAGAAATAGCCCAGATAAAGCAGCGACCCCGTCCATAAAATCGCCGCCAAAACACTAATGCTGATGAATCTCCGATACGGCATAGCACTGACACCTGCCACAAATGGCATAAAGGTCCGCACAATCGGTAAAAAACGTGCAATGATAATGGCATAGGCACCATGGCGTTCATAAAACGCATGCGCTTGTTCAAAGTGCTGTTGCTTAAACCATCGGGTATGTTTCTGCGAAAAGATCTTGGGGCTCGCCCAACGTCCAATCCAATAATTCGTGTTATCACCTAGAAACACCGCGACCAAACTCAATAGAAATAGCGTGTGAATACTCAGAGTACTGGCAGCGAACACACTGCCGGCAGCGAATAACAGCGAATCTCCAGGTAAGAAAGGCATAATCACCAAACCGGCTTCACAAAACAAAGTCAAAAATAGTAGGGCGTAAACCCATTGATGATATTGATCAACCCACACGCCTAGATATAAATTCAGGTGCAAAATAATCTCTATGGCTTGTGCGATCATGGCAGGCGTGGTGTTGAATTAAAGCAGGCGAATTGTAGCGGCACTCGACACAAAAGACAGGGGTGGATTAGCCTGGTCGGTCCGTAACAACACCAAGCCCCAAGCTTTACCGTGAGAATCAGTCGCAACATTCACCAACTCACCACACAATTTTCCAGCTGTATTGTGAATATCGGTAGCAACTTGTGGCGATACACCCTCAATTTCAATGATAGCTAATTGTTTTTTTAGTTGGCCTAAATGCTGAATGCGCACAATGATTTCTTGCCCTAAATAACAACCTTTGTTAAACGATACACCGCCCATTTTTTCTAAGGCGATTTCATTGGGGATCAAGCGATTGACTGTGTCAACTGTTAACCAGGGTAATTTCTGTTGAATGTCCTGTGCCTGCCAATCGCACAGTTGATCTGAGACAAGTGCATGCAGATCCTGGTGATTATTTAAGTCAAAGTAAATCCAGCGCTCAGTACGCCCATGTTGAAAGCAAATGCGCGCATCATCTGCAGCAGTCGCATTAGCCTGCTCAATAGGTTTAGATAAATCCAATGCCGTCGTAATATCGGCTATAGCACCCGCAAAACCGAATACTTTGACCTCAGGTAATAGTGTTAATTCCACTTTGGAAAAACGCGCATATTTCGTTAAATGTTTAACCGCACTGTCTTGGATTGCACGTGGCAATACCAAATAATAATCGGCCCCTAATTGACAAATTTCACATAAAGCCGTCATTCGTCCCTTAATATTACAATGTGCACCCAAACGCACTGTTTGCGGTGACACTTCATCTAAATGACAAGTCAACTGCCCCTGTAAAAAAGTGTGTGCATCAACACCATGCACACGTAAAACTGTTAAATGATCAAGTGAATAGCCGCGTAACGTAGAGGACATCATGTAACTGCCTATGCATCCAAAAGGGCCGTCATGCTAACATGAGACAGTTCAATTCTCAGCCTGACAATCAGGGCAAAAAAATGTACTGCGCTGTGCTTGGCGCATCACCTGAATATGCGTTGAGCATTTCTGACAGGGTTCACCTGCACTTCCATAGACTGACAATGCATGACGAAAATAACCTGGCTTACCCGCGGTGTTTTTAAAATCACGTAGCGTCGTTCCACCTGCTTCAATAGCTGCAGCCAATATACTTTTAATCGCAGACACTAATAATTCGGCTTCAGAGAATTGAATCGTATGCGCCAAACGCTCTGGATGGATACGCGCAGCAAACAAGGCTTCACAGGCATAAATATTACCGACGCCCACCACCTGATGACTGTTCATCAGCCATGATTTAATCGGCGTACGGCGTTGGCGTGTGGCGGTATAAACAAAATCGGCATTAAAGGCGGACGATAATGGCTCCGGACCTAAATCGCATAACAAAAGATGAGTCAAAGGGTCAGTTTGTGTCCATAATAGGGCACCAAACCGTCGGGTATCGTTAAAGCGCCAGCTAGTTTGATTATCCAAAACAAAAATCACATGATCATGCTTTTCCCACGGTTGTTCGAGCGGCAGCACCCGGCAAATGCCCGACATACCCAAATGCATTAACATCGTGCCATGGGCAAAGCGAATCAATAAATATTTACCGCGCCGTTCAATGGCTGAAATAGTTTGCTTGTCTATATGTTGTGCTAAATCCACAGGAATTGGCCAACGTAACTGTGGCCGGCGAACATGCACGGCCAAAATTTTTCGCCCCACACAGAGTGGAATCAATCCATTTTTAACGGTTTCAACTTCTGGTAATTCTGGCATCACAACCGTGCTCAATACATATAATGCGCGGAGTGTATCGCGTAAAAGCAGCAATCTGCAAGGAGAGCCTGTTAAGTTTGATACACAAAATTGACCTAGGCAAAGAACGACTATAGAATCCTCCGCCCATTTTGATAAGGAGGTCACATATGTCGTTGCTCTACCGTCGACAAACTGTCTTTGCAATTTTGATCTTCACTATCATTATCGACGTGATGGGATTTGGCCTGGTTATCCCTATGCTGTCGAATCTCTTCTTTGGTGCGCACCCCGCGCTGAGTAATCCAGCATATAGTGCAATGTGGCGGCATATCGATTACGGCATATCACTGGCCGCTTGGCCGATTGGTATTTTCTTTGGCGCGGCTTATCTCGGCAAATTGTCTGACAGTTATGGCCGTAAACCTTTGATGATCCTATGCCTACTGGGCGAAGCGGTGAGCTATGTCTTAGCGGTATTGTCACTGTATTGGCGCAGCGTGCCGTTATTTGTCATCAGTCGAGCACTGGCTGGTTATTTTTCGGGGAGTTTTGATTTAGCACAGGCAGCTGTTGTCGACATTAGCACTGATGCTGATCGCTTACGCAATATGGGCTGGATCACATTTGCTGGCACAACTGGTTTTATCTTCGGTCCGTTAGTCAGCGGCTTAACCGCGCATATTTCGTTAACCACACCGCTGTGGATTGCTGTCTTTTTATCCTTAGCCAACGCCTTAATACTCTGGCTGGTCTTTCGCGAACGCTTTACCTTAAAACACCATATCCAAGTACCATTTTCAGTGGTATTTACCGCCTGCATTCTTGTCTTTCGTGATCGGCGCGTGCGCCGCCTGGCATGGGTGTTCCTGTTTTCGCAAATTGCATGGGCGCTATACGTGCTCACATTACCCGTCATGGCGCATCAATTATTGGGCTGGAATACTCGCGGACAGAGTATTTTATTTATGACGTCCGGTATTGCTTCGGTACTGAATTTACTGTTACTACAACCGCGACTGTTTAAGCGTTTTTCGCATAAATCCATGGTGATGGGCAGTGTGATTGTGTGGATATTATTGATGCTGGGCCTGATTCTATATCCTGTTGTGTGGAACCAATACGTGGTTATTGCAGCTTTATCGGTTGGCATGTTGGTGATTTACACGGCCATGTTGAGTTTTCTGTCACATGCAGTCACAACAGACGAGCAGGGCGCTGTCTTGGGGGGCATTGCATCTTGTTTTGCCATTGCACAAATGGTCGGCGCTGTGTGCTTGTCTTTCTTATTAAATATTTCCGTCTTCCTACCTTTGTGGATTTCGTTAGTTTTCATCATACTGTGCGCTTTGACCCTGCGATCATACCGCCATGACATCCTGTCCTGATAAACCACAGGTGCGTTACCAGACTGCTCATGAGGCAGACGCCGGTCAACGCATTGATAACTACCTGATTAAAACCTTCAAAGGGCTCTCCAAAAGTTTGATTTATCGCATGCTGCGCAAGGGTGAGGTCCGCGTAAACAAGGGCCGCGTAAAACCAACCTATCGCTTGCAATTAGACGATGTGATTCGCATTCCTCCCTATCAAAACCAGCAAAACAGCGGTGAAATCATTGTGCCCAATGATTTGGCGCAGCAACTGCGCCAAGCTGTATTGTTCGAGAATGAGTCGCTACTCATTATCAATAAGCCATCAGGTTTGGCCGTGCACGGTGGCAGTGGGGTAAGTTGTGGATTGGTAGAAGCCTTACGCGAGATTCGTACGGAATTAAACTTTCTAGAATTGGCACACCGTTTAGACCGTGCGACTTCCGGCTGTGTGCTATTAGCCAAGAAACGTCAGGTATTGGTTGAATTACACGCCATGCTGCGTGCTCATGACATACGCAAAACGTATCATGCGCTGGTCGATGGCGTTTGGCCTAAATCACTACGCAAAGTTGAACATCCGCTGGAACGTTATAATGATTCGACAGGGCAACACAAAGTTCGCGTTTCATCCCAAGGTAAAACGGCATTAACCACTTTTCAGTTGCTGGAAAGTTTGCCACATGCCAGTTTGATTGAAGCGCATCCGCATACGGGCCGCACACATCAAATTCGCTTACATGCAGCGATATCAGAACATGCCATTATTGGCGATGAACGTTATCAGACAAAAGGGCGTCAAACGTTCTTTGCACAACACGCGGGTATCAAACGTTTATGCCTGCATGCCTATCGCCTGAGTTTTCGTTTTCAAACTGAACAAATCACGGCCATCGCACCGTATGACAAAGCATTTACGAATGCGCTGTCTGCCCTTAAAGGCCAAGCATAATGGATAAGAGTTACGATTTAATTGTGTTTGATTGGAATGGCACGTTATCCCAAGGCTTAGATGTGATGGGTTCTTCCGCACCATTATGTGACGGAGCGACTCGCTTATTAGCCACACTGACGCAGCAGGGCTATTGGCTGGCGGTTGCCAGCAATATGGCCACCGAGCAATTACGCACGGAAATCACAGCACATAATATTCAACATTACTTTATGGTAATCTATGGCATTGAACGCGGTTTTGCTAAACCGCACCCTTATATGCTAGAGCAAATTTTGGCAGAAACAGGTGTCGATGCAGACCGTACGCTCATGGTGGGTGATACCGCGAATGACATGGTCTTTGCGCATCATGCTGGCGTGGATGGTGTGTGGTTGACTGATTTGTCGACTGACCTTGAAGGTTATGCGCAATATTGTGTGCCCAATCTGCAGGCAGTGCTTTCAATAGTGTGAGACCTTTGCACAATGCAAAGGT
Source organism: uncultured Gammaproteobacteria bacterium (assembly GCA_964539235.1). Lineage (GTDB taxonomy): Bacteria > Pseudomonadota > Gammaproteobacteria > Francisellales > CACEW01 > CAZIIK01. The sequence continues at coordinate 10,430 of CAZIIK010000040.1, forward strand.
CTTATTGTGAAATCTTGCAGCCAAATTTCGCTTGGTTTTCATTCGCAAATTCCGTAAGATGTGCGCCGTCGGGGCGTGGCGCAGCCTGGTAGCGTACATGCATGGGGCGCATGTGGTCGCTGGTTCGAATCCAGTCGCTCCGACCATTCTCAAGCAAATATTGCACGCAACAAACGTGTAAATGGCACGCCTAGCGCACGAAAATGACTAAAGCCACCGCGTGTTTTCCAGTCTCTGCTGGCAACTAATCTAGAAGCCTGATCAAAGCGGTTAGGCACATAAAATCCAGTATAAGATTTGCAGTTTTCCCAGTCATTAAGTACTACATCACTCTGGATATTGACTCTTGTTACTGACAAAGCATTCGACTCTGCATCATATGTCACTGTGCTCAAACGCACTCTGGGGGGCATTTTCGCCTGAAATAATGCGGTTAAATGTATCGCTATTCGCGCTGACTGAACCGGCTAAGGCATTGAGTGCAAATGCACCGAAACCCATCATATCCATGCTTAATGCACTGGCTGCCATGCCTGCAATCAGGCCAAAGCCTATATTAGCCATTAATGACATGTGACCAGTTGGATCACTTAAGTTAATTGGATTATTACTGGCAAACATATAACCGTTAATCCCTCCCTGATCGAAAGTATAGCGCCCCTAAATAATCGGACAGTATTTGAGAGTAGTGCTCCTTAAAGTGATATTATTTTTTAATTATTTAGGGAGATCGACATCATGAGTCAAAAGCGTCAAAAGTATCCGGCGGAGTTAAAAGCCCGAGTGGT
>CAZIIK010000041.1:0-6899 GCA_964539235.1 uncultured Gammaproteobacteria bacterium
AACTTGATGGGTAGCGGTGCTGCATGAAAATTAGTCTTTTTGGCTTTTGATGATCAAATTTGCATCAAAAATCCAAATGTAGAGTGCATTACGGTAGCATGCTGAAAAATGCCTTTAACAAAGGCTTGGCCGAAGGCAGAAACTTCCGGATACCATCTTAGTGCAATACCTCAGTGAGGTTGGTTGCGATCCAGCTTTTGGTGCGCGACCGTTAAAGCGTGCAATTCAACAGCATTTAGAAAATCCATTGGCGCAAGCATTGCTGGCTGGTGAATTCCTCCCTGGGCAAACCATAGAAGCGGATGTGCAGCAAGATCAGGTGGTATTTGCATCGGCATAGCGCAATCCGCCTTGCGTGCTGCGGGTTTTGTCCCTTAAACTCGCGGCATTAATCCGAGCGTCGAAACATACACGTGCAACCACTACCGCAAACACACATTCAGATTTCTGTTCAACAAGCGTTGTCAGAAGACATTGGCAACGGTGATATTACGGCTCAATTGATTCCAGTGGATCAATACCTGCGTGCCACTATTTTGACGCGTGAACCCATGGTGGTCTGTGGGTGTGATTGGGTAGAGGCTGCTTTTCGTCAATGTGACGACAATGTGCAATTACACTGGCAGGTCGCAGAAGGTGATCGGGTCAGCGAAAATACTACTTTGTTGCAGGTTGAAGGTCCGGCACGTGCACTGCTCACAGCGGAGCGCACCGCTTTAAATTTCTTGCAGATGTTGTCAGGTGTCGCCACGCTGACCCACACGTATGTTTCACGTGTTGCGCATACACACTGTCAGATTCTCGATACGCGCAAGACACTGCCAGGCCTACGCTTAGCGCAAAAATATGCGGTTGCTTGCGGCGGTGGGACGAATCATCGTATTGGTTTGTTTGATGCGTTTTTGGTCAAAGAAAATCATACCCAAGCCTGCGGGTCGATTGCTCAGGCTGCTCAACATGCACGTAAAATAGCCCCAGACCGATTGCTGGAAGTAGAGGTGGAGACCTTAGAAGAACTGGATGCAGCATTAGCCGCAGGGGTTGATCGTATCATGCTGGATAATTTCGATTTATCGATGATGCGAACGGCCGTTGCGCATGTGGCTGGTCGTGTGCCATTAGAGGTATCTGGCAACGTGAATTTAGACACCGTCGTGTCGATTGCCGAAACCGGTGTCAACTTTATTTCGATTGGCGGACTTACTAAACATATTCAGGCCATTGATTTATCGATGCGAGTGTCAGCATGAGATATGAGCACGATGTACTCATTGTCGGTTCAGGCACAGCAGGTCTAACCGCAGCATTACGTTTAGCCGATCATGCCTCTGTTGCAGTTTTATGTAAAACAGACCTACCTGAAGGTTCCAGTTTGTATGCGCAAGGTGGCATCGCGGCTGTACAAGCAGCAGAAGACAGCATTGAAGCCCATGTGCAAGACACTTTAGTCGCTGGTGCAGGTTTATGTGATGAGTCCGCCGTACGCTTTGTGGTGCAGAATGCTAAAGCAGCTGTACAGTGGTTAATCGATCAAGGCGTTGAATTTACTAAAGATTCAGCCGCGCCCGAGCATTGGCCCTATCATTTGACGCGTGAAGGTGGCCATTCCCATCGGCGTGTGATTCATGCTGAAGATGCAACAGGCAGGTCGGTACAAACAACTTTGACGGATCGTGTGCGGCAGCACCCTAATATAACCATTTATGAACATCATGTCGTCATTGATCTGATCAAACATAATGGACGCTGTGTTGGGTTGTACGCCTATGATGAACAACAGCATTGTGTGCAGGTGTTTGTGGCTAAGGCAACTTTGTTGGCCACTGGCGGCGCCAGTCGTGTGTATCTCTACACATCGAATCCAGCTGTTTCCAGTGGTGATGGTATTGCCATTGCTTATCGCGCCGGCTGCCGTATTGCCAATATGGAATTTAATCAATTTCACCCAACCTGTTTGTACCATCCGCAAGCCGGTGCCTTTTTGATTACCGAAGCCATGCGCGGTGAAGGTGCAAAACTGTGTTTGCCGGACGGTACGCCGTTTATGTCGCGTTTTGATGACAGGGCAGAGTTGGCGCCTCGGGATATCGTGGCCAGAGCGATTGACTTTGAAATGAAGCGCTTGGGTTTAGATGCAGTTTATTTGGATATTTCGCACCAGCCTGCTGAATTTGTCCGCAGTCATTTTCCGATGATTTATCAGCGTTGCTTGCAGTTTGGTTATGACATCACACAAGAGCCAATTCCAATCGTGCCCGCTGCGCATTATACCTGTGGCGGTGTGATGGTCGATCAGCGTGCACGTACCGATGTGCCAGGCCTTTATGCTGCGGGTGAAGTGAGTTATACCGGGTTGCATGGTGCTAACCGGATGGCGAGTAATTCATTGCTGGAATGTTTGGTGTATGCCCAAGCGGCAGCAGCATATATTTTGGCAGAATTGCCTAACCTGACGTTGCCGGAACAAATTTCCACCTGGCAGGAAGATTGGGTGCAGGATCCGGAAGAAGAGATTCTTGTGTCACAAAATTGGGATGAAATTCGGCGTTTTATGTGGAACTACGTCGGTATTGTACGTAGCAACAAGCGCCTGGCGCGCGCCGCAGAGCGTGTTGCATTGTTAAAGCAAGAAATACAGGCGTATTACGGTGATTTTAAAGTGAATCGTAATTTATTAGAGCTGCGCAATTTAATCGTGATTGCCGATCTGATTGTACGTTCTGCCCAGCAGCGTCATGAAAGTCGAGGTTTGCATTACACGCTGGATTACCCAGATGTGTGTGCAGCTGGAACTACGGGTATCACGATTTTGTCTCGCTAATCTGTGAAGTTGTACAAATATCTTAACCGTTAACAGACATTGTAATGTGTCTACCTTCAAGTGGTAGTCGCTGTAATGAAAATCGCGTACAATCGGCCGCTTGGCCAAGACTGGAGTACGAACATGGCAGAGATGAAACGATCACTTGGAGCAGTGGGATTAATGTTCACAGCCATTGCTGGAATCATGGGTTCTGCCTGGCTATTTGGTCCCTATTATGCTGCTAAGATGTCCGGTCCAGCGGCGCTGCTGGCCTGGGTTGTCGGCGGTGTTGCCATGATGGTTATTGCGATGACATTGGCAGAATTAGTCTGCATGTTTCCCATTTCTGGGGGCAATGCGCGCTTTATGCATTTTTCGCATGGGACTTTGGCCAGTTTCGTATTCAGTTGGTTAATGTGGCTTGGCTATGCAGCCGTTGCGCCAGTTGAAACCATGGGCGTATTGCAATATCTCGCCAGTGTTTTTCCCGCCTTAACTACTGTTAAAGAGGGTGTGACCGTCCTGACCACATCGGGCTATGGTGTGGCAGCATTGGTTTTACTGTTGATGTGCGTGTTAAATTTTCTCAGTGTCAAATGGGTGAGTTATTACAATTCAGTCATCGTGTGGTTCAAATTGCTGGTGCCATTAATCGTTGTGATTGCATTGGTGACAACGGTCTTTCAATTTCATAATTTTCATCAGGTAGCGGGTTTTATGCCTGCTGGTTGGTCCAGTGTGGCCAGTACCTTGTCGTTGGGCGGGGTGGTTTTTGCCTTTGCTGGTTATGCGCCTGCTATTGTGTTGGCGGGCGAAGCAAAGAATCCACAGCGTACGGTGCCATTGGTGTTAATCGGTGCGTTGAGCATTTGCTTGCTGATTTACCTCTTGTTAGAGGTGGCTTTCATTGGGGCTATTAACCCGCATGATTTATCATTAGGCTGGACGCATTTGCATTTCCCACACGATTCCAGTCCCTTTGTCGGTATTGGTCAACAGTTGGGTTTGCATTATCTGAGTATATTGATCTTCATTACGGCGATTTTGGCGCCTTTGGGTACCGCCTTTATTTTCATTGCAACGAGTTCTCGTGTTGCGTATGCCATGAGCCAAAATGGTTATTTTCCCCACGCCATGATGCATTTAAATCGTCGCGGTGTGCCTTTTATGGCGGTGATTTTAAACTTCGTCGTAGGTTTGCTACTATTTTTTCCCGCACCGGGTTGGCAAGGTATGGTTGGATTTTTAGTTTCAGCATTTGTCTTATGCTACGTCATTGGTCCAGTATCATTGTTGGCTTTCCGTACGGAGTTGCCTGAGCAAAAACGTTCCTTTCGGTTGCCTTATGCACCCGTGTGGTCTTATGTGGCGTTTGTCGTGGCCAATTTGATTGTGTATTGGACCGGTTGGCATATCTTGTCCAAGATGCTGGTTGCTATTGTGATTGGTTTTGCTGTGTTAGCTTGTATGCGTCTCAGTCCGCGCGGACGTCAGCGCGGAGCGCCAGTCGATTTTCGCCATGGCTTTTGGGTGATTGGTTATTTGGTGTTAATGGGATTGGTGTCCTATCTCGGCGATTATGGCGGCGGACTTGCAGTTATTCCACGCGGTTCAGATATTGTGGTGATTGCTTTATTCAGTGTATTGATCCTATGGTGGGCATGGGCTTCTCGATTGCCAAAGGCTCAGATTGAACAACATGTCGCCAGTATCACGGATACCAGTTCAGCGTGATGCCAGCTTCACTCAGTTGAATGTAACTGCCTTTGGTGTTCCAGTCACTCAGTACTAAGCGGGTTTTGTCATATTCATGATGTTCGCCGAAGCGATGCGTGTGGCCGTGAATCAGGCAATCTACCGCCGCACTCTCAAAGCACTTTTTTACGGCGCTTGCTGTGACATCCGCGATATGTGGTTGAGCCTGATGTTTCTGGTTCTGCTTGTGGCTGTCTTGGCGCACAGCAGCCGCCACTTTGAGGCGCCAGCTTAACGGCAATCGTAAAAATAGCTTTTGCAGCCATTTTTTTGACACCAAAGTCCGGTAGCGTTGGTAACGAATATCATCTGTGCACAATAAGTCACCGTGCGTCAGTTGCACGCAATGTCCATATAAATTCAGCACGGTGGGATCTTGTAGTAAGGTCATTTGTGCGCGGCGACAAAAATCTTGTCCCAACAGGAAATCGCGATTGCCGTGCATGAAAAAAATCTGTGTGCCGGCAGTGGCACAAGCATTCAGTTGTTGGCAAACCGTTTGGTAAAAAGGGTTGGGGTCATCATCGCCAATCCAGAATTCGAAGAAGTCCCCCAAAATGAATAGCTTTTCAGCCTGGCCTTGGTGCGTGTCTAGAAATCGGCAAAAAAGCTGGTAAGCCGGCTGTTCAAGATGGCTCAAATGTAAGTCAGAAATAATAACGCTATAGGCGGTGTGCATGTTGATTGGTTGTGTGCTGTTTGCCCGCTAGTATAGGGTAACTTGCAACAGGCCAAAATTCTGTCATTATCCGCGTTCACTACCGGACGCAGGGCACTCATGATGCTAAAGATTTACAACAGCTTAACTAAACAAAAGGAAACGTTTACGCCGCTAAAAGCTGGGCATGTTGGGTTATATGTCTGTGGTGTGACAGTTTATGACCACTGTCACATTGGTCATGCACGAACCTATTTAGCTTTTGATGTTGTGGTGCGGTTTTTGCGTTGGCAAGGATATCACGTCCACTACGTGCGCAATATCACCGATGTGGATGATAAAATTATTCGCCGTGCGCAGGAGAATGACGAATCGATTGAGGCGCTGGTGGAACGCTTTACTCACATTATGCATGAAGAATTTTCTCGTCTGGGGACTGTGCCACCGGATGAAGAACCACGAGCGATTCAAAGTATCCCGGATATGCTTGCCATGATTGGTGAATTGTTAGACAAAGGTTTTGCCTATGTGGCCGATAATGGTGATGTTTACTATGCCGTCAGTCAGTTTGCTGACTATGGCAAATTAAGTGGTCAGCATATTGAGCAGTTACGTTCAGGTGAACGTGTGGACGTGAATCCGGATAAGCGTGATCCGTTGGATTTCGTGTTATGGAAAGCTGCCAAGCCCGGCGAACCGGCTTGGGAATCCCCTTGGGGTTCTGGTCGACCTGGTTGGCACATTGAATGCTCCGCAATGACTAAGCGTTGTTTGGGGTCTCAATTTGATATTCATGCTGGCGGTTCTGATCTACGGTTTCCACATCATGAGAATGAAATTGCGCAGTCTGAAGCTGCGAATGGATGTACCTTTGCGAACTACTGGATGCATTCCGGTATGGTGCGGGTGAATGCAGATAAAATGTCCAAGTCATTGGGCAACTTCTTTGTGATTCGCGATGTTTTACTTGAATACCCTGCAGAAGCGGTGCGGTATTTTCTGATTTCAGCGCATTACCGCAGTGAATTGAATTACAGTGATGATAATCTACGCATGGCGAAGGCTAGCCTGAGTAAGCTGTATTTGGCTTTGCGTGGTCTGCCGGTGCTTGAAGCAGCGGAGGGCATTGCCAATGCGCATGAAGAAAGTTTTGTGGCTGCTATGCAAGATGATTTTAATACGCCTGAGGCTTTGGCCGTACTATTTGATTTAGCGCGCCAAGTGAATCGTTTGCGCGAGACAGATGTAGCACAAGCAGCGCAACATGCCTACCATCTAAAACGATTAGCCGGCGTGTTGGGTTTGTTGCAACAAGACCCCGATGCTTTCTTAGCGTCTGAAGCCACAGGTGATTCGGATCAAGACGCACAAATCGACGCTTTATTGGCAGCACGCGCAGCGGCCAGAGCAGCGCGTGATTGGTCCGAAGCCGATCGTATCCGTGATGAACTGGATGCATTGGGTGTGATTATTGAAGACAGTGCTGCGGGTACTACTTGGCGTTATCGTTGATAGGCGTTGAAGGTACAAAAAGCTAAGAGCCTGTCCGAAAAGGGGTATTTTTCTTGTTATGCATTCAAACAGATGCGGATTTTTGGGATGTGCAGGGTCATAATACCGATTTGTCACGTGATATGCAGCACACAAGCCATGGAAAAGGTATACCCGAGTGATTTGACGGAT
>CAZIIK010000042.1:0-14496 GCA_964539235.1 uncultured Gammaproteobacteria bacterium
TAGCAGCACGCTTTCATCACAGGCTGGTGCAAATACACCCATTCCCTAATGGGAACGGCAGGCATTCTCGAATCATGACCGACCCCCTATTAAAGACAATAGGCATGCCGGCTTTCATTTGGGGTGGATATGAAATCAGCAATTACTCACACAGCAGACAGTCACTCGGAAAAATTATATTCACGCACTTATAGAAGCTGATAAAGGAAATATCTCTGAGCTTTTAAACTTCGTGAGGAAGTTCGATACAAAATATAACACTATTAAAACAGCATCCTAGTATTTAGGAGCCACATCTGGAGGTAACATAAAAACGCACAAACAATGGTGCCGAGGAGAGGACTTGAACCTCCACGGGGTTACCCCCACTAGCACCTGAAGCTAGCGTGTCTACCAATTTCACCACCTCGGCTGAAACGCCAAATCGAAAAAAAGAATGGTGGGTGCTGAGGGGTTCGAACCCCCGACCCTCGCCTTGTAAGGGCGATGCTCTCCCAGCTGAGCTAAGCACCCGAGTCAGAACTCGGCGGCAATTATAATGAGTGATTGGGCGTTGTCAACGATATTTCTCAATCCGTCTGATCATGACTATTGTGAGCCACTACTGCCGCACACGACCTTCTTTTGCTAAACACCGACAGGCAAAACCAAACAACAACACAATGGAACCAATAATAACCAGCAGAGCAACTCCCCAGGTTGCACGCTGCACATCGAGCATCGCAAATCGAAATAACGACACCACATACCGCAAAGGATTGAAATCTGACACCACTTGGCCCCAATGCGGCAGTAAATCAATGCTGTAAAACACGCCGCCGAAATAAATTAACGGTGTGAGAATGAACGTGGTCACAATCGAGGTATCATCAAATTTGCGCGCAAATACAGCATTAATAAATCCGGCCAAAGCAAATAACGTAGAAGCCAACAACATCACCAACAGTGTCATGGCGATGGAATAAAAATGCCAACCGGTAAAAATAGTACCAATGATAAGCCCCAAAAAGCCAACAATCATGCCGCGAGACAACCCACCGGTCACATAGCCGGCAACAATTAACCAATCTGGCACCGGCGACACCAATAGCTCTTCAACCGAACGGTTATAACGCACGCCAAAGAATGAACTGACCACATTGGAATACGCATTGGTAATCAACGACATCATCACCAAACCCGGCATGATGAATGTCATGTAATCATATCCGCCCATTTGGCCAACGCGCCGACCAATAATATGACCAAAGATTACAAAATAGAGCACCATCGTAATCACGGAAGGCAGAAAAGACTGCGGCCAAATCCGAAAGAACCGCGCCCACTCTTTGCGCACAATCGTCAGGTAGGCCACCCACAAATGCCGAATACTCATGCTGCACCTCCAACACGGTCTAAGAATAATTTTTCTAAGCGATTAGCTTTATTACGCAGCCCACTTACTATCACACCCTGCTCGGCTAATACAGCAAATAACTCATGCAGTGGTTGACCACAGTGAATATCAACTTCCAAATCTCCTTCAGCGGTTAAACGACAAGCAAAGTCTTTCAGTACCGGGCATTGTGTTAAAGGCTGAGCGGCATACAACACAATGGTTTCGTTTTTAAGTTGGCGCAACAAGGTTTGCATATCTGTTTGCTCAACTAATTCACCTTGATCAATAATGGCTACGCGGTTACACAGATTCTCGGCTTCCTCCAAATAATGCGTGGTTAAAATAATGGTCACGCCCTCATTATTCAGCTGTTTAATAAATGCCCACATCGATTGCCGAATCTCCACATCAACCCCAGCTGTGGGTTCGTCCAAAATTAATACTTTAGGCTGATGAACCAAGCCACGCGCAATCATCAAACGGCGTTTCATCCCACCCGATAACTGAAAACCTTGCGCATGACGTTTATCCCACAAATCTAGCTTTTTAAGCAGCGCCTCTGCTCGTGGTTTAGCTTTCTGAGCGGACACACCATAGTAACCGGCCTGATTCAACATCGTTTGCCAACAGGTGTCGAATGCCGCCACATTAATTTCCTGTGGCACGACACCGAGCAGTGCTTTGGCGTGGGCACGCTGACGATCCAAATCAAAACCACCGATGGAAATATCACCAGCCGTTTTTCTTAATATCGACGAAATCATACCAATAGTGGTGGATTTGCCAGCCCCATTCGGACCGAGCAAAGCAAAAAAATCACCCGTTTCAACACGCAAATCAATGCCTCTAACCGCTTCAAAGCCACCGGTATAGACTTTACGCAAACCCTTCACTTCAATGGCTGCAGGTTGTGTGCTCATTGCTATGTACCCTCCTTAAGATTGTGCTTACGGTATAGCCACCAATGACCCAACCAAGTCACTAAATAAACCAAACATCCTGAAAGCAATACATCGCTCAAAAAATGCCCCCCTTGTGCCATACGCAATAACCCAATGCACAGGCCAAAGCCTAAAACGGCAAGGCCATAAGTCACCCGTGCACGGCGACGGCGAAACAAAGGCAATAAAGCCCAAAATGCGAAAGCCGCTGAAGCATCACCACAGACAAAAGAACAATTGGTATTACATTGATTGCTGATCACCCAAGGTTTTTGAAACACCGCATGCCCATGAAACTGCTGCACTTGATAAGGACGTGGCCGACCCCAGTGGTTTTTCAACACTGCGTTGACTAACAATCCAGGCCCCAAAGCAAAAGAGAAAACCACCAAGGCCGCAACCCGTGTCGGCAAACGGCACCAAGAGACTCTGCACAATTTGAGCAACAGGACCAGTATAGAAATGCCACAGACCAAATAAACCAAGACATACAACACATGCCGTATCATCATCGCCCATTGGCTATGGGCCCAAACAAAACCGGCATCTTGGTGATAAAAATAACGACCGGCCGACAGATCTAGTTGTGGATAGACATAAAAGACAATACTAAAGAGCAACAGCAAACATAGGGCCAACCAGGCAGTAGACTTAGGCATAGACAATGGTGTAAACGCGCACAATGACACCGCATTGTATCGATCTCTTGGCTTTAGGCAATCTGTAACCATAAGACCACAGCACATGAATCAATCGCTCTACCTCGCACGAATGAGAAAAATATGCCAGACTGCGCGCCAGCTAACGCGATATAGACTGGAGCCATGGCCACTTTAATCATCATCCCGACCTATAACGAACGTGAAAACATTGAGAAATTATTACCCGATATTTATCGCGCACTGCCGGGCACGCATGTCCTAATTGTCGACGATAATTCGCCTGATCAAACCGCTACTTTCATCGAAAATTTACAAAAAACGCAATACACCGACACACTGCACCTGCTGAAACGCGCTGGAAAATTAGGCTTAGGTACGGCTTATATCGCTGGGTTCCAGTGGGCATTACAACGTGACTATGATTATATTTTTGAAATGGATGCTGATTTTTCGCATCAACCTGAATATTTGCCCAAGCTATTGGAGAAAGCACAGGCAGGTGATGACTTAGTATTAGGCAGTCGCTATGTCCAAGGCGGTGGCGTGCGCAATTGGAGTCTACCGCGCCGCTTGATCAGTCGCGGCGGCAGTTTATACGCTAAAACATTATTGGGCTTACCGCTTAATGATCTCACCGGTGGCTTTAAATGTTTTCGGCGCAGCACATTGGAAAAACTCCCCTTAGATCAAATCGAATGCGCGGGCTACGCCTTTCAAATTGAACTCACCTATCGCACACACCTGTTAGGCATGAAGGTTGCAGAAGTGCCGATCATTTTCATTGACCGCACAGTGGGTCAATCGAAAATGTCGAAAAAGATTTTTTTAGAGGCCGTTTTAATGGTGCTTAAGATGCGCTGGCAACGAAAACGCTTTAAAAGGCTGCTGCATAACTTCAGTAGCAGATGAAATTCAAGGCAAAATCTGATGAAAAAGCCGATCATAGATGAACTATTCGAGGGTTTTGAAGAAGACTTTAACGATGAAGCTCGCTGCTAATGAGGTTACGCAACAGTCTTTTTAATTTATTTGGACCACTAATATGACACATCGCGCCAAAATCATTTTCCTACTGATGACCTTATTTGCCCTCGGGTATAACTATTTTTTACCGCTTCACCCTGATGAAGCCTATTACTGGACTTGGAGTCGGCATCTGGCATGGTCATATTTCGATGGCCCACCCTTGATTGCCTATCTGATTAAAATTTCGACCAGTGTGTTCGGCAATACTGCGTTCGCGATTAAGCTGGCCAGCGTCATCTGTCTAACGCTCACCGCTGGATTGATACATCGCTTCACCCGGCAATTATTCAACGCAAAAATTGCCGAAGTTGCGTTAATTGTGTTTCTCTTCATTCCGTTCGTCCAAGCTGGCTACTTGATCACTACACCGGATTCGCCATTGATCCTATTTTGGACAGCCACGTTGTATAGCTTTTACCTGGCGTTGACCACACATCAAGCGCGCTTTCTCTATCTGGCCGGCACTTGCGCAGGTTTGATGTTGCTCTCTAAATACACGGGTATTTTATTACTGGCCGCATTGTTGATGTATCTTATTTTTTCTAAGCATCGTCACTATTTTCGCAACCCACATCTGTATCTTGCTGCAGCGTGGGCTTTATTGCTGTTTAGTCCAGTGCTGATCTGGAATGCCGAACACCATTGGATGAGTTTTGCCTTTCAATGGCACCACGGCCAAACGTCACACCCGGTGTTTTCATTTAAATACGTGGGTCAATATATCTTGGGACAACTCGGCGCGTTCAACCCAATTTTCTGGGTCGCACTCTTTGTGCTATTGATCTGTAAACGCCGTGATTTCGCACACCATGACAAGCTGTATTACCTGCTATGGCCTTTTGCGCTCACCTTCTTGTTTTTCTTGTACAGCAGTTGCTTTAAAAAGTCTGAAGTTAACTGGGCAGCACCGGCTTATATCAGCGCGGGCATACTGTTAGCGTACTGGTTAGTCACCTACAAATGCCGTAAGACCTATGTCATTGGCCTGTTGCTCAGTGTCATCGTGATTTTAGTTGTTAGAGTGCCATGGGCATTTCCATTTATGCCCAATCGTGATGTGTTACTGAATAAATTTTTGGGCTATCGATCAATCATGACGCAAGCTGCACCGTATTATCGTGCAGGTGATGTTGTATTAAGCGATGCTTATCAGCGCGCAGCTGAAGCGAGTTTTTACTTACCGGGCCAACCTCCTGTTTACATCATTACACCGACCCGCTTTTCGCAACACACCTTGTGGAGCCAACCGGTGAAACAGGCCATTTTAAACGGCAAGATCCGCCAGGTGTTGTACATTGGCGACATCAGCCAACGTGGCAGTTTATTGCACTTCTTCAAACGCTGTCATTTGCTTAAACACTTGGATTACACAGGGCGCTTTAATACCCGACAACGCGTATTATTGCTCTGCACACAATAACTAAAAGAACCCCAGTTATGGGTTCATGATTATGAAAAACCAAGAGAAATCAAAGGATACAAGGCAAAAGTAAATAAAAAGCGCAGTACTAGCACCGCTAATGCGAGTATTTTTATTTGCTTTTAACGCTGTAGCCATTGATTTATCGACGGTTTAGCTTGATTATTAACCCATAATTGGGGTTAAAAGAAACCTATTTACGATCAAACGGATTTTCACCCTGACGAAACAACACCCGAATCGGTGTGCCTTGTAATTTCAAGGCGGTGCGAAAGTAATTAATCAAGTAACGACGATAACTATCTGGCAATGCTTCTGCCTGTCGGCCATGCACAATAATGCACGGTGGCAAATGCCCACCGCAATGCGCATAACGCAACTTAATGCGTCGGCCTTTATGCATGGGTGGCGCATGATCCAATACCGCTTGCGCCAAAATCCGCGTTAACAAAGCCGTTGGCATATCTTGGGTTGCATTGCGAAACGCTTCATTCACCGACTTAAATAAATGCCCAACACCTGTCCCATGCAACGCTGAGATAAAATGAAAATTAACAAAATTGTCGATGAAGTCTAAACGACGCTTCAGATCTGCTTTGACTTTTTGTTTATGCATATCTGTCAGGCCATCCCATTTATTAACCGCCAACACCAAACCACGACCGGCATCTAATGCAAAACCCAAAATATGCATATCCTGCTCGGTAATCCCTTCTACCGCATCAATCACCATCACCACCACATGGCTGGCTTCAATCGCCTGTAAGGCCTTAATCACAGAAAATTTTTCGACGGTTTCTTTCACTCGGCCGCGCCGACGCACGCCGGCAGTGTCGATTAATTGATAAGTTTGACCGCGACGTTCATAAGAGACGGTGACACTGTCGCGCGTGGTACCCGGCATGTCATACACCACCATACGCTCTTCACCTAACAGACGATTGGTTAAGGTGGATTTACCGACATTGGGTCGGCCAATAAACGCAACCTTAATATCATCAGTAGCGACATCAACTGGGCCCGCTGCCACAACTGGCGCGTGCTGCAATTCACGTTCAAACAACTGCCCAATCAATGCGGTGACACCACGCCGATGAGATGCGGCAATCGCAAAAGGCTCACCCAGCCCAAAGGCGTAAAAATCGCCCGTGGCAATATTTTCATCAATGCCGTCGGTTTTATTCACCACCAACACACACGGTTTACCGCATTGGCGCAGCTGTTGAGCAATGCGCTCATCGCCCGGTGTAATGCCTTGACGACCATCGACGAGAAACAGCACGACATCAGCGGCCTCAACCGCCATCCAAGCTTGCTGCACAATATGGCCATCTATGCCGGCATCTTCACCACTCAGACCACCTGTGTCGACGACTAAATACTTACGGTCTTGATAAACGGCTTCACCATATTGGCGATCACGTGTCACGCCGGGTAGATTGACCACCAGAGCATCACGCGTTTTGGTTAACACATTAAACAGCGTGGACTTGCCCACATTGGGCTGTCCAACTAAAGCGATGACGGGGAGCATTATTAAGTGCTTGACTGATCCTGAAGGGCGGCTAGTTTACCACTGTTGCTGACGAAATACACAATCCCTTTGTCAGCAATACCTGCACCACGCACACAGCTGCTTGCGATTTGATTACGCGCCAACAAACGACCGTCTTGCACCGAAAGCCAATGCACATAACCTTGATAATCACCGACCACCACATAGTTTACGACCACCACAGGTGCGGAGACAAAACGATGTAAGAGTCGATGTTGTTGCCACAACTCACGACCTGTTTCTTCATCAAAGGCCATCACCATACCTTGGTCATTGGTGACAAATACCCGACCACTGCCAACCGCAACTGACTCATAAGAAGACACAGGATGCTGCCAAATTAGATGACCATTCTGCAGATTCACTGCAACTAAGTTACCGTGGTAAGAAACTGCATAAATCACATCATTGGCGACCACGGGTGCACCACTGACCACGACCATTTGCGCAACTGTTGAGCTACCGGTGGGTAATGCGACCGGACGCGACCACTGCAGTTGACCATTTTGCAAATCTAATGCCATTAAATCACCGGTATTCGTGCCAACAATCACCAAACCTCCTGCAATCACAGGCGCGCTTGATGCCATGAGTTGCAACCTAGGTGATGTGCCATTTCGATGCCAGAGCTGCTTGCCCGTTAAAGCATCAAATGCGGTGACGCCATAATCATTAGTATGCGCAACCACTGTGTTATTGCGCACGGCAACCGCAGCTAATACAGAGCTAGAAGCTTGCGCATGCCAAACCACATGGCCATTTAATAGGTTAATGGCAAAAATCCGTCCGCCCATCGTGCCAACATAAACCGTATGACCACTGATCGTCGGCGTTGCACTTGGATGTGCATGCAAACGCAATTGCCATAACCGTTGACCTGACAAGCGATTCAATGCAGTGATATAACCTTTGTACCCCACGGCAACAAGGTAATGACCATTGACAGCAGGTGATAAAGTTAATCCTTGCTCACCTGCGCCATCACCTGTTTCGGCATGCCACATCACACGTGTCTTCAATTCATGCGGCGCGACTTTGCTTAACGCCATGGGTGGTGGCGTATTGTCCTTCGCACAACCGGCTAGCAGTAAAACGGGCACCAAAAACAGTAAGGCGTACTTTTTTAATATGGACATTATTTGGTTTCCTTGGTGTGTGCTGCATGCGCAACAGGTAGTGCATTACGTGACATTTCGCCTACAGGATATAGAGGATCCGTTGTCTTCAAATGCGATAGACTTTTATCGTATGCTTCACGCGCCTGTGACACTTTATGCAAATTGGTATAGGCATCGCCTTGCAAAGCATAAAACTCAGCAGCAAAACCTTTGATTAGCTTTTGCATATAATTCAACGCTGTTTTCTCCTGACCTTGGGCTAACGCGATGCGCGCCAAGCGTAATAAGGCTACTGCCTTAAAGGCTGAAACCTGGGCATGCTTCACCACCCACTTCAACTGAGCATTGGCTAAGGTGAAGTTATTGGCATCGATCAGCTGTTTGGCTAAGGCAAAAGAAGCCATACTGGCATAAGCCGTGTCTGCAAAATGCGACTGTAATTTAGCTGTATTCGCTGCCACCACTTCTGTTTGATGTTGCTTCAAGCCCATCAATGCCGTTTGGTAATAAACAGATGCATCATCCATTTCGGTTTGATCATGCCGTTGCCAAAAACGCCAGGCAGCGACACCCACGGCAACCACGATCACTGCAGCGAGAATCCAATTACCATACTTGCGCCAAAATGCTTTGATGATTTCGACTTGTTCTTGTTCGTTTAAATGTGCTGACATAGATATTCCTCTAAAAAGCGTTCGCATGCGTCCCACGGCATCTGCTGCTGCGCAATGGAATCATCGCGTAATGATTTAACCAATACCTGTTGCGCGGCCAATTCATCTTCACCTAATACAATCGCTAGCGCCGCACCTGAACGATCAGCGCGTTTGAATTGCGCCTTAAAACTGCCGCCTTGCATATTCACCGATAAGAGCAACGTTGGATAACGCTGGCGCCACTGTTCCGCCAACTGCATGCCGGTTAATTGCGCCTCGGCCGCTAATACTAAATATGCATGTGGTCGCACACTCGGCGCAGCTGCTTCTGCTTGCTGCAACAACAACATCAACCGTTCCATACCCAATGCCATGCCGATAGAAGGCACAGTTTGCTTACTACCCAACTGCGTGGCCAAACCATCGTACCGACCACCAGCACACACTGTGCCTTGCGCACCTAACGCATCGGTTACCCATTCGAAAACCGTATGACAGTAGTAATCCAAACCGCGCACCAAGGTGGGCACGATGTCATAGGCAATGCCTAATCCATCTAACAGTGTACAAACACGCTCGAAATGTGCACGCGTCTCGGTAGACAAATGATCCATCAATTGCGGTGCGGCTGCGATTAATGGTTGCATCTCAGGCTTTTTACTGTCCAACAACCGCAAAGGGTTTTTATGCAAACGCGCCTGTGCCTCCGGATCCAACTGATCGGCATGCTGCTCCCAATAGGCCATCAATTCAGCACGATACGCCTGGCGCTCTGCCAGTGTTCCCAACGTATTGAGTTGCAAACGCACGGTGTTGGCTAAACCTAAACGTTTAAAAATGGAAGCACAAAGTGCGATGATCTCCACTTCACTTTCCGGCGTTTCTACACCTAGCAATTCCGCACCAAACTGGTGAAATTGGCGATAACGACCCTTCTGTGGACGCTCATGACGAAACATTGGCCCATAATACCAAAGCCGTTGACCGGGTTGACGCTGCAACCCATGTTGCAAAACTGCACGCATACAACTGGCAGTACCTTCTGGACGCAAGCTGAGGCTATCGCCATTGCGGTCATCAAAGGTATACATTTCCTTTTCAACCACATCAGTGGCTTCACCAATGGAGCGTTTAAACAAGGCAGTTTTTTCCAGGATCGGAAAACGAATTTCGGCGTAATCATATGCAGCAAACGCCTGCTGAATAGCCTTCTCGGCCAGCTGCCACTGTTGTGTGCGTTCGGGCAGAAAGTCATCCATGCCCCGAATGGACTGTATTAAGTCTGCCATGGTTAATCCATTTTCAAATGTTGTTGCAACGCGTGGAGTCGATCAAACGCCGACTGACTGGTCGCCAACTGGCCTTTAGTATTGTAAATCTGTACCCGCGTTTTCTGATCACCTGCTGGCTGTACAGACAAAACAATCGTATGACCAACGGCTTTCTGTTGCAGCGGCGCAATAAAAAAGACGCCGTCTGTTTTTTCCGTATCGCGAATGCGGTAATCCATTTTCGGCAAGATATTGGCAAGTTTCTGCCAAGTTTTAGCAAAACTGGCATCCACGGTTAACACCGCTTGATGGGCGTCATTACGTGACAATTCACTCTGCAATGCCGGTAATGTAACCGTAGCGGCTGGTTTTGCTGTGTGCGTCGCAACAGGCGCAGCCACAGATTGTGTATGCACTGCAGCAGGTATTTGTACATTTTTGTCTTCAAGACCTTGCAACTTCTGTTTCACAGCCGCCAATTGCTTTTGCAAGTCATCCAATTGTTTTGTCTGTGTTTTAGGTTGAGCCGACGACGCTGCGGTTGCTTTTTCGCCATGTAATAAACCTTTCAGTTCGGCAATGCGTTTTTCCAACCCAGTTTTGGTAGCTGGCAATGGCTGCAGATGTGTTGCCGTTTGGCCTTGCATCGCTTTGAAATGCTTCAATTCTGCTTTGGAATAAGACTTATCTAAATCCGGCGGCGCCATATCAAATGGTTGTTGCGTCGCTGCATAGTGGTCTGGACCTACCGGCAAAGTGTAGCGCGGCGTTAAAGTCACCGACTGCATTCCAGGCGGCGTTTTGAGGCCAGCATGCTGGCTCACAGGCTGACGCAAATAGGTGAATTCTCGGTTGTGCCAAACTCGATGAAATTGCGCACACCCCGTTAGGATTAAACACGCGCCAATCGGCGCGAGAACACGCAATCCGGTCACTTTCAGTTGCATTGCCCACTTTCCGCTTCAAAAAAACTGTAATATTATACACATCCCGCTTCGAGACACTATAAGAAGACTGCTGTACAACGTCATGAGTTGCGAACTTTTTGGTTGAAATCGCCACTCTGGAACAAAATACTCACTGAGTGGTCTTCTGCCAGGTTTGTCTCGGACGCTATATCTTCCTGATCAATCCCGACAATTGTGCTTTGATAGGCTCAGGAACCATCCTTCGGCAGGCTCAGGAACCGTCCTTCTAAAAAGGTCCCTGAACTTGTCGAAGGGTGTCGAAGGACGGTCAGCAGCTTTTACATTGAGAACTAAACACCACATGCAAGCTCATCAATTCACAAGGAAATATGCTATGAAACCATGGATTAAAATCGCCCTCATTGTTACTGCCACTTGGTCACTACAAGGTTGTACGTCTGCAGTTATGGCCGGCAGCACGGTTGTTAGCACGAGTATCTCCAGCAGCAACCTGTCATTGAAAACACAAGTCGATGACGCCACCATCAATGCACAGGCCATGAATATCATCAACCGCACACCTAATATCGAATATCGCTCCAATATCGAAGTGGTTGTCTTTAACCGACAAGTATTACTCCTTGGTCAGGTACCCAACGAAGCCGTCAAGAACACATTGGCAGAAAAAATATCAAAAATTGAAGGCGTTACCGTTGTTTTTAACCACTTAAAAGTCGCCGCTTCTAATGGCATTAAACGCTACTCGGAAGACAGCTGGATCACCGCCAAAATCAAAGCCAACTTCATCGGCAAAGTAAACCCTTTCCATTTCAAAGTCGTGACTGAAGATGGTGTCGTCTACTTACTCGGCATTACCACGACAACAGAAGGCCAGCAAGCCGCTGAGATTGCCAGTCGAACCTCTGGAGTTAAGAAAGTCGTCAAAGACTTTACCTACATCAAACTAGAAACCAAGAAAACAAAGGCAGATAAAACTGAAACGCATAACGTCCCACAAGAGAATGAAGATGCGACATATAACAGACAAGATTTAACACATGTTCGCAACAACGGGTAATTTTCCTGCGACAGCGGCATTGACTGCTATCGCATATTCCACAGGAATCTGACTGAGATCAATCAACTGACGGTTAAATGCGTAACGCTCGCGCACGGTCTCGCCTGTTTTCAGCGTCGTATTCAATAACAAATCCAAATGCTTTTGGCTTTGAAAGGCTGACTGTAACTGCTTAGTGCGCACATACGGATAAGCCGATGCAATATTGTCTGAGCTATCACCCCGAATACATTTCAAAAACAAGGAAAATTCCGGTTTCTTCGGCCGCGCTCGATACTGCTTATATTTAGGGTCAAACAAGGCAATTCGATCACTGATCAATTGGACAAAATCTTGGTCAGAACTCACAATCACCACCGAACCTTGCACTTGTTGGGTCACGGCATAAATCACATCATCGGCCTCACACCCTGGCACTTCGACACATAAATCAGCGTGAGTGGCTTTAAAAATACCCACGGCTGCGCGCACCTGTTGTTTCAATAGATTGAATGGGCGGTGCCCTTTGTAATCCGGATAAATATCGCGCCGCCAGTAACTTGAACTGTCACAGGCAAATATAACCTGGCGCGGCTCGAACTGCCGGTAAAAACGCCGCATCACTTCGCGACATGCGGCATAGATCTGTTGATCTGCCGTCGGGTGATTTTCAATGCCTCGACCTGACACATAAGCACCGATATACATAAGGTTTGATAAGTCAAAGACTAAAACGTCTGGGTTTTCCATGCTGAAACCGGACCTGACAACAGATCGCTGATCATAACAAGACCGCCGTCAAACGGATAGGTGGCTGATGGTGGATTAGGCTGAATGTCAGAAAGACCGCTGCATAACCTCATTAGCAGCGAACTTCATCGTTAAAATACTCTTCAAAGCTTGTCCTCACGAAAGTGGGGGACCTAAAATAGTTTATCTATGATCGACCCCGGATCGTGGTCCGGGGCAGGCTTTTTTCATCAGATTTCGCCTTGAATTTCATCTGCTACTGAAGTGATGCAACGGCCCTTCAGAGAAATTGTGGTGATGGGCAAAACGCTTGATACTGGCAAACATAGACCAATACCATTTAAACAATTATCAAAGTTTGGACAAATCAAACAATCCCTTGAAGCCCTCAACACATACATGTTATATCAACGACCAAAGGACACGAAAAACACAATAACCATGATCGAATATTACACCATCGGCACGATTGCAATATTGGCCGCCATGTCACCTGGACCGGATTTCATTATCGTCGCCAAATATGCACTCGGCCATAACCGACGCAGCGCGCTGTTTACATCTTTAGGCATCACCACCGGCGTCTTCTGCCACTCTACCTACTGCGTACTTGGCATCGCCCTGATCATCTCGCAATCTATTTTGATTTTTAACACCATTAAATATTTAGGCTCAGCCTACTTAATCTACCTTGGCATCAAAAGCCTACGTGCACCGCAAAGTCATCTCATCGACACTAAACCAGACGCCACAACACATTCTGCATGGGTGGCATTTCGTGATGGCCTTTTAACCAACCTACTCAACCCCAAATGCACCCTGTTTATGCTATCGGTATTCACCTTGGTGGTTAAACCTCATACCCCAACTTGGATTCAAGCCACCTATGGCCTGGAAATCATGCTTACCTCTATCATTTGGTTTACCTTTTTATCCTACGGACTCACACTGCCCGCTATCAAACGGCGCATTGACCAAGCACAACATTGGGTCGGCAAAATCACTGGCGTCGTACTGATTATTTTGGGGATTTTTGTGATGTTTGAAGATCGTTAAGCCTTAAAAACCCAAGCTTATTGGATCACACAATGGCAACAGCTAGAATTACTCGGAGCTTTTTTTCCTGAAAGCAACGGTTGTGTGGGAGCAGCTGTTTCAGGCGCAAGAACCCAGGCAGGTTTAAGCGGTTCTAAAGGTCTAAATCCAGGTCCATCAGGCGCTAAAACATGCAAAATAGTTCTGGCATCCTCTTTAAATGACTCAGATCCAGGGTTTACGTGAACAATTTTTCCTTCAGGTTGATAAGTCACTAAATGAATACCCTGGCCATCTAACCCTATTCTCCAAGCCGATATTTTATTAACTATGATTGGAAACAAGCGCCTGAGTGGAGCTAAATCCCATTCCTCTTTTATCACGTTGAATAACATCAATACGGCAGCGGATTCCAATGGTAAAGTTGTAAAGTATTCACTGCTACATGCGCCCAACAAACTATTATACGGCTCCGTTTGGTCATACGAAAATGACACAAGGCATTCAGGTCCATCTGTTAACAACATACGAATCAATAGGAAATAAACTGTAAAATCCGAGGATTTACATTTTAGAGTCTGTCCGAAAAGGGGTATTTTTCTTGTTATGCATTCAAACAGATGCGGATTTTTGGGATGTGCAGGGTCATAATACCGATTTGTCACGTGATATGCAGCACACAAGCCATGGAAAAGGTATACCCGAGTGATTTGACGGAT
>CAZIIK010000043.1:0-1510 GCA_964539235.1 uncultured Gammaproteobacteria bacterium
GCATACAAGGAATGAATATGAAAGCAGCTTAGAAAAGAAAAATAGGAGCGCTTCCTCAATAACCTGTCTAGACAACAGGGGCACTAAACATTTTAGAAGGCGAGATATGCTTTATGCCCAAGTTTTCGCTGATATGGTTGACTCCAAAGTATTCCTTAATGTCCCAAGATATTTTGAAAAGCCTGGTGTCACTAGGATGTCTATTTGAAAGAACATCAGTACTGTGTGGCCAGTATGTTGTGTTTGAAAGCTGGAACGACTGGTGAATTGCTGCTATTTCGAGGGTTGCAAGGCTTGGGTGCCAGTTGTGGTTCTGTCATTACACAAGTGATAACCAGAGAATCTTTGTCGGAACAACAGCGGCATTAGTTCTTTTTGATGTCAGGTTTTATCATGGTCGAGGCCGGGTTGATTAGTGAGGCCAGGAGGACCGAGCTTAGCAACGAGCAAGCGGGCGCGTTAAAAGGGTTCCGCTGCCATGGTCAAGCTTCTATCTTTTGTTATAATGTCGCCTTCGTTCGGGCCCATAGCTCAGTTGGTTAGAGCAGCGGACTCATAATCCGTTGGTCCTAGGTTCAAGTCCTAGTGGGCCCACCACTGTTTCCAATGGTTGCAGCCATTTTTTGATTTTAAGTTTTGAGCCCTCCGTTGGGGTTTCGCGAGAGTTAGCCCGCATATTTTGAGCATTACTAAATGAAACAATTAATTTTTGCTAGTTTAATTATTACTGCTTTTGGTGCCCAAGCAGATACCTGTGATTTACAAGCGCTGCAGCAACCACTGCAGCTGATGGCCCAAAGGGCACAGATTATGAAACAAGTGGCGGCTACTAAGTGGTATAACACACCTAATCATCAGGCAGCAGCTTATGGTGCGATACAAGAAGTTAAGGTTTTGCAGAATGCTGAAATACTGGCTGATCAGATGGGGGTAGATCCATGGCGGTTGCTGGTGTTTGTACAGGTGCAAATGGACTTATCCAAGCAGATAGAAGCGTATTGGATAAATTATTGGAACTTGCCGTCCACACCTGCCAATCAAAAGCCAACCGTAAAGACTGTCATTAGTTTGGATCAATTACGTGACCAAATTAAACAGATTGACGGCCGATTATATCCAGCTATTAATCGGGCTTTACCCGCCATTGACGATTGTTCCATTTCGAAAATGCACGTCGTTTATCAGCAAAATTTTGGCAATATCGCTGGAATTCCCCTGCATCCTAATTATGGCAAGGTATATTTGCAGGCATTGAAAGGCATAAATGGCTAGGGTGTGCCGTCAATTAGTACGATTTCTTTCTAAGGCCAATCGGTCTTTACGCATAGCCATTTGGTCTTGCCCGAGTGGCGTGCAATGGTCTCAGAGCCTGTCCGAAAATGGGTATTTTTCTTGTTATGCATTCAAACAGATGCGGATTTTTGGGATGTGCAGGGTCATAATACCGATTTGTCACGTGATATGCAGCACACAAGCCATGGAAAAGGTATACCCGAGTGATTTGACGGAT
>CAZIIK010000044.1:0-9596 GCA_964539235.1 uncultured Gammaproteobacteria bacterium
CTAAGATGGTATCCGGAAGTTTCTGCCTTCGGCCAAGCCTTTGTTAAAGGCATTTTTCAGCATGCTACCGTAATGCACTCTACCTTTGGATTTTTGATGCAAATTTGATCATCACAAGCCAAAAAGACTAATTTTCATGCAGCACCGCTACCCATCAAGTTACAGATGGTTAATTTGGCTATTAATGGTGTCTTCCGCATCTGTTTGAATGCATAACAAGAAAAATACCCCTTTTCGGACAGGCTCTAAGATCAGAACCTAATATTTAGTCAAACAATGCAAAACGCCTCGGAACACTGAGTTAAGCTTCCTTGTTGTGAAAGACTATTTTAGAATAGCGTCGATTATGATCAAGGGTTTACATTATGGGCCTTCCACACCATGTCGCTGTTTTGATGGGCGGGTCTTCTGCTGAACGTGAGGTGTCGTTAAATACCGGCGCTGCCGTCATACGCGGGTTATCTGCCGCAGGCTTTTTGGTCAAAGCCGTTGACTATCAAGGTGACCCAGCGCAACTACAAGCATTGTCGGGCGTTGATCTGGTATTTATCGCCTTGCATGGTCCTTTGGGTGAAGACGGGACGGTTCAAGGCTATTTGCAAATGCTCGGTATTCCTTACACTGGCAGTGGTGTATTAGCCTCGGCGTTAGCCATGGACAAATGGCGTACCCAAGCCTTATGCCGTGAAGCCGGCTTACGCACACCACAGGCTATGTATGTCACCACACAAAGCGATGCGGAAATTTTGGCGCATTTAAAGCTGCCAATTTGCATTAAACCGACGCGAGAAGGTTCCAGTTTTGGTATTACCAAGGTGACGAAGCCTGCGCAATTACGTCCAGCGATTGAACTCGCTCAGCAATATGGCGCAGTGATGGCGGAGCAATGGATCGAGGGTCAGGAATATACGGTGGGATTGGTTGCAGATCAGGCACTGCCTGCTATTTGCATCGAAACACCGCGTCAATTTTATGACTATCAGGCCAAGTACACTGTGCATACAACGCAATACCACTGTCCTTCCGGGTTGAATGCAATAGATGAGTCACAGATGCAGGTTTTGGCACGGCAAGCTTTTCAATGTGTAGGTGGTATAGACTGGGGTCGTGTCGATTTTATGCGGGATGCAGCAGGAGATTTTTATTTAATTGAAGTCAATACAGCACCGGGTTTAACGGAGACCAGTTTGGTCCCCAAAGCAGCCAAGCAATATGGCTGGTCGTTTGAAGTATTGTTGAGCAAGATTATTCAGGCAGTGCCACATGCGCGCTAGATTCAGCAGTTTAGTCACAGTCCTGTTTTTTGGGGCGGCATTGTGTGTTGCAATTTATGGTGGGTATTGGTTACGGCAGACACCGCGATTTTCACTACAGTTTATACAGGTCCATGCAAAGTATCGGTTTGTGACACCTCAGCAAATTCAGCAGGTGATGGCGCCATACTTACACCAAGTTAATTTTTTTAGCGTGCCCATGTCGGCACTTGAAAAAGCATTGCTAGCTGTGCCAGCAGTTGCGCGCGTCAAATTAGCGCGTAAATGGCCCGGACGACTCGAGGTTCGGTTGTGGGAGCGCCAGCCTGTTGCGGTCTGGAATGGTGATTCGCTAATTGATGCCGCAGGGTATATTTTTCCGGCTCCTAAAACAGCTGCTTGGTTTTCGTTACCACGACTAGTGGGTCAAAAGTCTCAGGCAAAGCATCTGTTGCGCACCTGTCATCAATTCCAATCTGCATTGAATCAGGTTGGCCTGGTTCTGCGCACCTGTAGTCTTTCGGGTACGGTTAACTGGTCATTACAACTAATCCCAGGTGATTTTTGGGCCTACCTGGGGAATCGCTTTTTACCACAACGGATGGAACGCTTAGTTGGGAGCTATCCGGTATTAATCAAGACAAATCCTAAGCATAAAATCGCCTGTTGTGACCTACGTTATCCACAGGGTTTAGCAGTGCGCTGGGTATCAGCACAAACAACGCTGAAAAGCTGATTTTTTCGGGGCTGCGAGGGTGTTTTTCTGTTTATCGTTTATGTAGAATACGCTACCATTCGTAGATTATTTTTTGGTTAGGGATGGGTCGTATGTCCAGAACGCCAGACAACCACCTGATTACAGCGCTAGATTTGGGAACCTCCAAAGTCGTTGCCTTAGTCGCAGAAATTCAACCTGATGACCAGCTCAATATTATTGGGGTGGGCGTGCATCCCTCCAAAGGCCTGAAAAAAGGTGTGGTGGTTAATATTGAAGCAACCGTGCAGGCGATACAGCGCGCAGTTGAAGATGCAGAGCACATGGCCGATTGCAGAGTGGGTGCGATTTCCGCCGGTATTGCAGGTGCGCATATTCACAGTTTTAATTCCAACGGCGTGGTGGCGATTCGTGATAATGAAGTGACGCATGCGGATGTTGAACGCGTGATTGAGGCTGCTAAAGCAGTGCCAATTCCAACGGATCAACGCATTTTGCACATCCTGCCGCAGGAATTCTTGATCGATAATCAAGAAGGCATTAAAGAGCCTATTGGCATGTCGGGTGTGCGTTTAGAAGCCAAAGTTCATATGGTTTCAGGGTCGATTTCAGCCGCGCAGAATGTGGTGAAATGCTTGCATCATTGTGGTCTGCAGGTATCAGACTTGGTATTAGAACAGCTAGCTTCTAGTGCCGCGGTTTTGACAGAAGACGAGAAAGAGTTAGGCGTTTGTCTCGTCGATATCGGTGGCGGTACAGCTGATATTTCGGTGTTTACTGAAGGCGCTATTAGCCACACTGCCAACCTGCCGATTGCGGGTGCGCAGGTTACCAGTGATATTGCACATGCATTACGCACGCCGACACAATACGCGGAAGCCATTAAAATTCAACACGGCGCGGCTTTAGCCCGTTTGGTGAAGTCAGACGAAACGATTGAGGTCAAAGGGGTGGGAGATCGTCCAGGCCGACGCTTTTCCATGCAAACCTTGGCGGGTGTGATTGAAGCGCGCTATGAAGAACTGTTCGGTCTGATTTATCAGAATCTGCGCCAACATGGTTTTTCCGATCAAATTGCCGCTGGTATTGTATTGACCGGTGGTTCATCCAAAATGCGCGGTGTGTTGGAACTGGCGGAAGAAGTCTTTCGCGTGCCGGTACGGTTAGGCATTCCACAGGGTGTGACCGGTTTGACCGATGTGGTTTCCAATCCTATTCATGCCACTGGGGTTGGTTTATTGCTTTACACACAGCGTCAATTACAAACAGCAGGTGGTGTTGAAAAGCCCGCCATGTCTGATGACAAGCAAAGCATTTGGAAAAAAATGAAATCTTGGTTTACACGTTATTTTTAGAGGATATAGGGTCATGTTTGATTTATCAGAAACCGTTTTAGACAGTGCTGTTATCAAGGTCATCGGCATAGGCGGTGGCGGTGGTAATGCCATTGAACATATGCTGACACAGAACATTGAAGGCGTAGATTTCATTTGTGCGAATACAGATGCGCAGGCGTTGAAAAATTCAACCGCACGGACGGTACTACAACTTGGCTCAGAATTGACCAAAGGCCTGGGCGCAGGTGCTAATCCAGAAATTGGTAAGCGCGCAGCACAGGAAGACCGTATGCG
The DNA here is from genome assembly GCA_964539235.1 of uncultured Gammaproteobacteria bacterium. GTDB lineage: Bacteria > Pseudomonadota > Gammaproteobacteria > Francisellales > CACEW01 > CAZIIK01. The sequence continues at coordinate 3,600 of CAZIIK010000044.1, forward strand.
GATTCAAGAGTTGTTGCAAGGTGCCGACATGGTATTCATCACCGCTGGCATGGGCGGTGGTACCGGTACAGGCGCGGCGCCGATTGTGGCCGAAATTGCTAAGGACATGGGCGTGTTAACCGTTGCTGTTGTGACAAAGCCTTTTCCTTTTGAGGGCCGTCGTCGTATGCAAGTTGCCGATGCGGGGATTGTTGAACTGGCTGATCGTGTTGATTCCTTGATTACAATTCCAAACGAGAAGCTACTCAGTGTATTGGGCAAAAATGTGAGCCTATTAGATGCATTCAAAGCTGCAAATAACGTATTGCTGGGTGCTGTACAAGGCATTTCCGAACTGATTACGCGCCCAGGCTTAATTAACGTTGACTTCGCTGATGTGCGCACCGTGATGTCTGAAATGGGCATGGCAATGATGGGTACAGCAACGGCTTCCGGTGAAGATCGTGCGCGTGAAGCAGCTGAAGCCGCAGTTGCCAGTCCGCTGTTAGAAGACGTTTCCTTAGCGGGTGCTAAAGGTGTCTTGGTTAATATTACCGCTGGCATGGATATGTCGATTGGTGAATTTGAAGAAGTGGGCGATGTGGTCACCAATTTCATGTCTGATCAAGCAATGGTTGTTGTGGGTACCGTGATCGATCCGGAAATGAGCGATGATTTGCGCGTGACTATTGTGGTCACCGGTTTGGATACACCACAAGAAGCAGCGCGTAATGTGCGTCCTGCGGAGCAAGGTCGTGGCATGAAGACGATTCGTCATCAATACGGTCAAACTGTTAAGAAATCAACTGATGCGCCGCAGCAAAAGGCAGCCAGGAAGACAGTTCTAGATGTTAACCAAGATGCCGATTATTTAGATATACCGACTTTCTTGCGTCGCCAAGCTGACTAAATGCAGCAAAAAACCATTAAGAATAATGTCCATGCCCAAGGTGTGGGCATTCATTCCGGCCAGCCCGTCAACATGACTTTACTACCGGCACCCGATGATACCGGTATCGTTTTTCGCTTGCGCCAGGACGGGGCTTTGAAAGAGTTACCGGTCTGTGCCGATAAGATTGTTGAAGTGCCGATGTGCACTTTGCTGGTTTATGACAGCCTTAAGGTTTCCACTATTGAACATCTGCTGTCTGCATTAGCAGCATTAGAGATTGATAATATTTACATTGATCTTGATGCCGCTGAAGTTCCGATTATGGATGGTAGTGCGTCGCCTTTTATTCTGTTATTACGTGGTGCCGGTATCTTAGAGCAAGCGGCGCCGCGTCGTTATATTCGAGTCAAACAAGCTGTGCGGGTTGAAGATGGCGATCGCTTTGCTGAGCTGCTGCCGTATGGGCATGGTTTGTGCATTCACGCCAGTATCGACTCCACCGACCCGGTGATTCGTGCAACGCACCAAGAGCTGATCTTCAATTTTTCGACGAACGGTTACATTAAAGAAATCAGTCGTGCGCGGACGTATGGTTATGCGGCACAGCTGGAGCAGTTGCATAAGAACGATTTAGCATTAGGTGCGAGTCTGGATAATGCGGTGGGTATTGATGACCAAGGGATTATGAATCCAGAAGGTTTGCGTTATCCCGACGAGTTTATACGACATAAGGTATTAGACTGTATCGGTGATTTATATGTTGCTGGCCCCATAAAAGGTATGTTCCGTGGCCACAAGATGGGACACGCATTGAACAACCTCGTTTTGCGTCAGCTTTTGGCAACAGAAGGCGCTTGGGAATGGCACAGCTAAATAAACAGAAACCCAGGCATGTACAATCGCTATGCGCCAAAGGAAATGGTGAATTAGCCCGTATTATTAAGGCAGCTAATGCGCTCAAGCGCATTGAGAAACAACTTAAAACGCTATTACCCCAAGACTTAGCCCAACATTATCGGGTGGTGAACTACCAAAAAAATCAGTTATTACTGGCGGCGGATAATGGACATTGGGCTGGGCGTTTTCGTTTATTACGCGCGGACTTATTAATCGCGCTGCGTCAAAAACCAGGTTTTGCAGGCTTAAGCGCCATTGAATGTCGAGTGATGCCTATGCCAGAACAAGTGGACACCCGTCAGGCAAAAAAAACGCGAAATTTTAAGCTAGATGCAGACAATACAGCGGCACTGCAATCGTTAATTGAAACCAGTACCGACCCAAAACTCACGACAAAACTGCAACAGTTCCTCCGTCATTATGGGTGTGAATGAAGCCCTTTATTTGAGCCTGGTATACAGCCAACTTGTCTATCTTGATAGCCCTAGTGTACTATGGCTCGAATTTATTTTATGACCCATTAGATTATGTCAATTTTAAACGTATTTTTTGGCAGTCGCAACGACCGTGTGGTTAAGCGGATGCGCAAACAAGTCGAACGCATTAATGCTTTGGAAACGGATCTAGAAACTTTAGATGACGCAGCTTTAAAAGCTAAAACCCAAGCTTTCAGGGATCGACTGTCAACTGGTGAATCACTCGAAAAAATCTTGGTTGAAGCTTTTGCCGTGGTGCGTGAGGCCAGTAAACGTACTTTAGGGATGCGTCATTACGACGTGCAATTGATCGGTGGCATGGTATTGCATGACGGTGATATTGCGGAAATGCATACTGGGGAAGGTAAAACCTTAGTCGCGACCCTGCCACTCTATTTAAATGCGTTGTCTGGTAAAGGTGTTCATTTGGTGACCGTGAACGATTACTTGGCGCAACGCGATGCGGATTTGATGCGACCTTTGTATGAGTTTTTGGGTTTGTCTGTTGGCGTCATTGTCGCCAACCTTTCTCCAGAAGACAGAAAAGCAGCCTATGGATCAGATATCACCTATGGCACCAACAACGAATTTGGCTTTGATTATTTGCGCGACAACATGGCATTTATCACAGATGAACAGGTGCAGCGTGAATTGAATTTCGTCGTCGTCGATGAAGTTGATTCTATTTTGATTGACGAATCACGCACTCCGTTGATTATTTCTGGCGAAGCAGAAGACAGTTCAGCGTTGTATCAGCAGCTCACTAAAATCGTACCAAAACTCACTAAGCGTGAGGAAGAGGAAGGTTCAGGAGATTATTACCTGGATGAAAAATCTAAGCAGGCGTATTTAACGGATGCCGGCCATGAAACAGTTGAACGCTTATTGATTGAAGCTGGTATTCTGGCTGAAGGCGACAATTTATACAGTGCCAACAATGTCGCCACGATGCACTTTTTCAGTGCAGTGCTGCGGGCCTATACCCTGTATCAGAAAGATGTTGACTACATCGTCAAGAATAACGAAGTTGTGATTATTGATGAGCATACCGGACGTGCGATGGATGGTCGGCGCTGGTCTGATGGCCTGCATCAGGCCGTAGAAGCTTTAGAGGGTGTGAAAATTCAAGGTGAAAACCAAACCTTGGCGTCGATCACCTTTCAGAATTTCTTTCGCTTTTACGATAAGTTGGCCGGTATGACGGGTACGGCGGACACGGAGGCTTACGAGTTTCATCAGACCTATGGTTTGGAAGTAGTATTAATTCCCACTAACAAACCGATGATTCGTAAAGACAATCCTGATCTAGTTTATCTCACCATGCAGGAAAAATTTGATGCCATTGTGGAAGAACTCAAAACCTGTGTGACAGAAAAACGCCCTGTGTTAGTGGGAACGGCATCGATTGAAATGTCTGAATTACTGTCGGGGTTACTTAAGAAAGCAAAGATTAAGCATGAAGTGTTAAATGCCAAACAGCATGAGCGTGAAGCGCATATCATTGCGCAAGCAGGTCGTCCTGGAACAGTAACCATCGCAACCAATATGGCCGGTCGTGGTACCGATATTATTTTGGGTGGCAATTGGCAGGCAGAGGTTGAAGCGTTAGATAAGCCAACCGAGGCCAAAATTGCAAAAATCAAAGCCGATTGTCAAGAACGCCACGATGCGGTATTGGCTGCAGGCGGTTTGCATATTTTAGGCACAGAGCGTCATGAGTCCCGCCGGATTGATAACCAATTGCGCGGTCGTTCCGGGCGCCAAGGTGACCCAGGGTCCAGTCGATTTTTCTTGTCGATGGAAGATAATCTGGTGCGGATCTTTGCGGCGGATCGCATGTCAGGCATGTTACGTAAACTTGGCCTAAAAGATGGCGAAGCTTTGGAAAGCCGGATGATCACCAAAGCTATTGCCAATGCACAGAAAAAAGTAGAAAACTTTTATTTTGATATGCGTAAGCACTTGTTGGAGTATGACAACGTTGCGAATGAGCAACGTCAGGTTATCTATCAGCAACGCCATGACCTGCTCAGCACAGATGATGTAACCGAAGTTATGGAAGCGATCTTTGCTGATGTCGTGAACCAACTGGTCGACAGCCATATTCCGCCAGAAAGTTTGGAGGAGCAGTGGGATGTCGAAGGTTTGGATTTGGCTCTTAAGGGTGATTTTGCAACTAATGTGTCTGTCCGCGCTTGGCTGGATGCAGCACAAGAAGTGCCAGAAGAGCATGAATTAAAGCAACGTATTTTCGATGAAATTCAACGGCAATGGGCGGATAAAGAAGCACAGGCGGATGCCACCATGTTGATGCAATTTCAAAAAACCCTATTACTGCAAACGCTCGATTCCCATTGGCGCGATAATTTATCCAGTATGGACCACCTGCGTCAAAGCATTAACCTACGCGGTTATGCGCAAAAAGATCCAAAACAGGAATATAAACGTGAAGCATTCGAATTGTTTGCTCATATGCTGGATAGCTTTAAGCATGAAGTCGTGACAACCTTGTTAAAAGTTGAGGTTAGAGCGCCGGAAGAAGTGGCAGCAGCAGAAGCACAATGGCGCCAGGAATTTGGTAACATGAATTTTCAACACGCGTCTTTAGGTGAGTTTTCCGGTGACGCAGACTCCGAAGCCAATACTGAGCAGAAACCCATGCCAGCTCAAGCCGGTGTGCGCGTTGGGCGTAATGATCCCTGCCCTTGTGGTTCTGGTAAGAAATACAAACAGTGTCATGGCAAATTAAGCTAAGCTGTACATATGGATGAAATTGTTTACCTCAATGGCACATATTTACCGGTTTCTGAGGCTTCTATATCGGTCACTGATAGAGGCTTTCTCTTTGCCGATGGGGTGTATGATTTAGTCAGTGTGCGCCATGGCAAGCCTTTGTTTATGGAAGCACATTTTGCGCGTTTACGTCGCAGTCTACGTGAAATTAACCTGCAATGCCCACTGTCTGATGCCGAACTGCAAAATATCTTAATTACCTTACAGCAACGTAATATCGCGGCAGAACGCCAAGGGTTTTATATTCAGGTGACACGCGGTTCAGAATCACTGCGCCATCACCATTACCGGACCCCAAAGCCAACGGTCTATGCACGATTAGAAACCGTCACCCCTCGAGTTTTATCGGGAGGTGTATCAGTCATCACTGGACAAGACATTCGTTGGCAACGTTGTGATATTAAGAGCATCAATCGCTTAGCCAACGTCTTATTTGCACAGCAGGCCAAACAAGCGCAGGCAGAAGAATTTATCATTCTGCAGGGAGATTATGTTTTAGAAGGCTCTACTAGCAATGTCTTTATTGTCAAAGATGGACAAATTATTACGTCGCCGCTATCAGATGATATTTTAAGTGGCATTACACGTCGCGCGGTGATGGCAGTTGCAGACCAGGTGGCGCCCTGTCTATCACGGCCTTTTTATGTCTCGGAACTTTATGCAGCAGATGAGGTATGGCTAACATCTTCTTCGCGTGATATCACGCCAGTGATTAGTGTTGACGGCCAGTCAATTGGCTCTGGCAAACCAGGTCCGATTTACCATCAAGTTCTCGCAGCTTATCAACAAGCTTGTTAAGTGGTTCCAAGGTCTCAGAGTCTGTCCGAAAATGGGTATTTTTCTTGTTATGCATTCAAACAGATGCGGATTTTTGGGATGTGCAGGGTCATAATACCGATTTGTCACGTGATATGCAGCACACAAGCCATGGAAAAGGTATACCCGAGTGATTTGACGGAT
>CAZIIK010000045.1:0-45934 GCA_964539235.1 uncultured Gammaproteobacteria bacterium
TCTTTGAACTCACCGCCGTGCTTCTCTGCCATCACCTTCGTAATCGCCGCTGTCAACGTAGTCTTACCGTGATCCACGTGACCAATCGTACCCACGTTTACGTGCGGCTTACTCCGTTCAAACTTCTCTTTTGACATAGTCCTAATTCCTCTTTACTAAAGCTTATTTACTGCGTTGTTCAGCGATTTCTGCCGCAATGCTGCTAGGCACCTCAGCGTACTTCAAAAATTCCATTGAATAGCTTGCACGCCCTTGGCTCATAGAGCGCAGGTCGGTGGCATAACCAAACATTTCTGCAAGCGGTACTTCTGCATTGACTTGCTTACCTGCCGGCCCATCTTCCATACCATGAACGATGCCACGACGACGGTTTAAATCTCCGATCACATCACCCATGTAATCTTCAGGTGTAACCACCTCAACTTTCATCATTGGTTCCAGCAGATAGGCACTGGCTTTTTTAGCACCTTCTTTAAAACAGATAGAACCTGCGATCTTAAAGGCCATCTCACTAGAATCGACATCATGATAAGAACCATCAAACAACGTCACCTTAACGTCAATCACCGGATAACCGGCAACAACACCGTTTTCCATCTGTTCTTGAATACCTTTATCAACGGCTGGAATATACTCTCTGGGCACCACACCACCGACAATTTCATTACAGAATTCATAGCCTGCACCAGGCTCTTGCGGCTCAATACGCAAGTAAACATGACCGTATTGACCACGACCACCGGTTTGTCTAACGAATTTTGATTCATGCTCAATGGTGGAACGCACCGTCTCACGGTAAGCAACCTGAGGCTTACCAACATTAGCTTCCACTTTAAATTCACGTTTCATGCGATCGACCAATACATCCAGGTGAAGCTCACCCATACCGGAAATAATGGTTTGACCAGACTCTTCGTCTGTATGTACACGGAAAGAAGGATCTTCTGCCGCCAATTTACCTAAGGCAATCCCCATTTTTTCTTGGTCAGCCTTTGTTTTTGGCTCAACTGCAACAGAGATAACTGGCTCAGGAAACTCCATGCGTTCTAATGTAATAATACTGCTAGGATCACACAGTGTGTCACCGGTCGTCACTTCTTTCAGACCAATCGCCGCTGCAATATCACCGGCATAAACCTCTTTAATTTCTTCACGCTTATTGGAGTGCATCTGCACAATACGACCGATACGCTCTTTTTTACCTTTCACGGGGTTATATACGCCATCACCCGAACGTAGCACGCCTGAGTACACACGAAAATACGTCAGATTACCGACGAACGGATCCGTCGCAATCTTAAAGGCTAAGGCGGAAAAGTTTTCATCATCGGAAGACTTACGACTGGACTCAGTTTCATCCTCCAGGATACCTTTAATATCAGGCACTTCATTTGGCGCAGGCAAGTATTCAATGACTGCATCCAGTACAGCTTGCACACCTTTGTTTTTGAAAGCTGAACCACAGAGGGCAAGTACGATTTCATTATTCAACACACGCTCACGCAAGCCCTGACGAATTTCTTCTTCTGTTAGTTCTGCAGTCTCGAGATATTTTTCCATCAACGTTTCATTGGCTTCAGCTGCCGCCTCAACCATTTCTTCGTAATACTGCTCAGCAAGTTCTTGCAAATCAGCTGGAATATCTTCGTACTCGAATGTCAGACCTTGATCTGATTCATTCCAACGGATCGCCTTCATTTTAATCAGGTCAACCACACCCTTGAACTCATCTTCAGCACCAATATTAAGCTGAACCGGTATAGGCGTCGCGCCCAAACGATCTTTGATCTGACCCACAACACACAAGAAATCAGCGCCCGCACGATCCATCTTATTAACAAATACAATCCTAGGCACGCCATAACGGTCCGCTTGACGCCAAACAGTTTCAGACTGTGGCTCAACACCAGAAGTCGCACAGAACACAACAACCGCACCATCCAAAACACGCAACGAACGCTCAACCTCAATTGTGAAGTCAACGTGACCCGGGGTGTCGATGATATTAATACGATGCTCTGGAAACTGCGCCGCCATCCCCTTCCACTTAACCGTGGTTGCAGCAGATGTAATCGTGATACCGCGCTCTTGTTCTTGCTCCATCCAATCCATGGTAGCAGCACCATCATGCACTTCACCGATGCGATGGGTCATACCCGTGTAAAATAAAATACGCTCTGTTGTCGTCGTCTTACCTGCATCCACGTGGGCGCAGATACCAATATTGCGATAGCGATCAAGTGATGTTGTACGTGCCACTGCCTAAAATCCTTTCCAAATTACCAACGATAATGCGCAAACGCTTTGTTTGCTTCCGCCATACGGTGCGTATCATCACGCTTCTTGATAGCCGAACCCCGGCCTTCGATTGCTTCTAGAATTTCAGAAGCCAAACGCATCGCCATCGATTTCTCACGACGCTTACGTGCCGCGTCAATCAACCAGCGCATTGCCAACGTCATACTCCGATCTGCACGCACTTCAATGGGCACCTGATAGGTTGCACCACCGACACGACGAGATTTCACTTCCACCATCGGTTTAATATCATCCAGGGATTTCTCTAACACCTCTAAAGGCAACTGACCCTTAGTCTTTTCCTTAATGATGTCTAAAGCACCGTAAGCAATACGCTCTGCAATCGATTTCTTGCCATCTTTCATCAACTGATTGATGAACTTTGCCAGCAACTTACTCTTATAAACTGGATCCGGCAGAATCTCTCTTTTGGGGACCTCTCGTCTTCTAGGCATTCTTTATATCCCTTTTACTATTTCAATTTATTTCTTTGGCCGCTTGGCACCATACTTGGAACGACCTTGCTTACGATCGCTGACCCCAGAAGCATCCAAAGCCCCACGCACAGTGTGATAGCGCACACCAGGCAAATCTTTCACACGACCGCCGCGAATCAACACGACCGAGTGCTCTTGCAAGTTGTGACCTTCCCCACCGATGTAACTCGATACCTCAAACCCATTCGTCAAACGAACACGCGCCACTTTACGCAAAGCGGAGTTTGGTTTTTTAGGGGTTGTCGTGTAAACACGGGTACAAACACCACGTCTTTGGGGACACGCTTCCAATGCAGGTACATTGGTTTTCATTCTTTTCTGCCGACGCGGTTTACGCACCAACTGATTTACTGTTGCCATTCAAATCTCTCTCTTAAAAACCCATCTTATGGATTTACGTTATTCACCCCATACACCTTGATAGATAAGGGGTTCAGCGGAAATCGCTACCATGACGCACCATTTAGGTCGCGTGATTATATCGATGGCTTTGTACATCGTCAACATTACGTGGCACATTTCATAAAATGCCTGTATTCCTCAGATATATTTGAGGTTTAGGGACTACAGTCAAACTCTGCAGGGGAAACAAACCATTCCAAATCAGGGTAAGGCGACATACGTAAATCGGCCAAACGATCAGCCAATGAGTTGGCATGCAACTCTAGCCGATGACCATTGGGATCCACAAAATAGATAGATTCACCTTCACTGGTATTTTCTTTCCAGATACAGACCTTGGCTGCTCGGATTCGAGCCACCAAAGCCTTAAGATCAAATTCATTAATATCAAAAGCAATATGCGTATACTCTGGCAAGGTCTTAGCACGCGCATGCCGATCCACACTCAAACACAACCACAACGCACCAGCACGCAAATAGGCACCATGTCGCCAACGCACCACTGGCTCACATGGCAAGACTTCCGTATAAAAGCGAAAAGATTCCTGCAAATCACGTACAGCTAACGTGATGTGGTTAACCCCGCGAATACAATCAATCATCCTGACCACTCTGCAACAGACTCAATCCTTGTAACCATGCTTCAGCATCTGGTAATTGCTTCACAAACGCTTGGTCCACCTCCAACACCTTATCCAATGCTTCCACTAATAATGCACGACCGGCTTTGGTAACCACCAAGGTCTTAGCACGCGCATCTAGTCGATTATTCGCACGCAATAACAATCCTTTTTTTTCCAAGGTGCGGCAGACCTTAGATGTCATCATCACATCAGTGGCAAAAAACTGCGCTAAACAATTTTGCGTTACGGTATCACCACGCTGACTTAACTGCACAACGCCCGTGAGTAACAAACATTGTACATAAGTCAGCCCAATGGGCCGCAGCGCATCCGCCATCTGTTTTTGCCAGTGATTACTCACCTGCCACAGAGAAAAACCAAACGACCCATGCATCCGCGCCAAAACATCCATTGCCCAACATCCTTAATGGCCAGTTAACTGGTCGAATACCCCCTTAATTGTGTTACCAAATGTTTCCACACCAGCATTCGATAAAGACCCGATCATCGCAGCTAATACCTGGCTCACGACCTGCGCAATTGTTGCGCCTCCCGGTTGCTCACCGATACCGGTTAACACAATACGCTTAAGCTTCATGCCTGTTTTCAAAACCGCAATTGAGCCCGTGACTTCCGCATGTTCAATCACTAATTGATCAATGACAACTCGGCGACTTGCACCTTTGTCAGTGGCAGGCGTGCTGGGAACATTCGACTGGTTCGCACTATAATTTGCATGGCCAGAAAGCTTATCAATATTGGAGCCATTCAATCCAACATCATAATGTAGCTCTGGAGACCCGATGTAAATACGCTTGACGCGAATCACATCAGACAATAGTGATGCCAACGACAAATCCACAGAAATCTGTTTCACACGCACCGCATACTGCCCCGAAAATCCTTTTGGGTTTGCCACACTCAAATCAAATAAACTCAAACGACCCGCCAACAACGCCGCATCCACTCGACCTACTTTTACTTGGGTACCCACGATATCGGAACCAATGTTTTCAATCCCATTTTTAACCAAGGTATCCATAAACAAGCCGGCCAATATGACTAATACAATAATTAAAACAACACACCCGATGACGATTTTCTTAAACATTAGGTTTTTCCTTTCGCAAGACTCGGGCGATATTTTGTCAAAAAAACAAAACAAGTGTTAGATCGCACAAATCCACCGATAATTGAATTATGCAAAGGCCTTTGAAAGACTATTGCATAACTTCCGTAGCAGATGGAATTCAAGGCGAAATCTGATGAAAAAAACCTGCCCCGGACCACGATCCGGGGTCGATCATAGATAAACTATTTGAGGCCCCCACTTTCGTGGGGGCAAGCTTTGAAGAAGATTTTAACGATGAAGTTCGCTGCTAATGAGGTTATGCAGCAGTCTTTCTGAATTCAAACCATGAAAAACCCCATAGTCTTCGCTATACTGCGCCAGTCTTGACTCAAAGCAGAGAACCCTTTCATGAAAGCTTCTGATCTATTCCTGCGATGCCTGGAAAAATTAGGCATCACCGCCATGTACGGCGTCCCCGGCGAAGAAAATGCTGATCTTATGATCTCACTACTCGATTCACCCATCGAATTTATCAGTACACGCCATGAACAAACCGCTGCGTTTATGGCTGAAATGCATGGTCGTTTGACCGGCATCCCTGGCGCTTGTCTCGCCACATTAGGTCCTGGCGCGACGAACCTTCTTACGGGTGTTGCACAAGCGAATATGGATAACTCTCCGCTGATCGCAATTATTGGGCAAGCTGATACCGACCGGTTGCATAAAATTTCTCATCAAAATATGGACTCAGTCGACATGTATAAACAGGTCACCAAATGGTCGACTACCATTCGTGATGCCAGCACCATCCCCGAAGTCATTTCCAAGGCATTTAAAATCGCTACTTCTGGCAAACCTGGCGCAGTCTTGATTGAGCTCCCTGAAGACCTAGCAAAGCATGATACCGATGCACAGCCTCTGAAGCCTTTCCAAAAAGCACTGGAAATCGGCACAACTGATACCCAAGTACAACGTGTTCTATCTTTATTACGCGACAGCGAAAAACCCATTCTGCTAATTGGTGATGGTGCGGTACGCACAGAAGCCGACGATGCAGTACGCACCTTTTTAGAAAAAACTGGACTCTACAGTGCACATACCTTTATGGGTAAAGGTGTGGTCAGCCACCTTTACGATCGCTCCCTACACTGTGTCGGTCTTGGTATGAAAGATGTGGTGATTGAAGCGTTTGCAGAAGCTGATTTAGTCATTGCATTAGGCTATGATTTGGTCGAATACCCACCAGCACGATGGAATCAAGGCACTCCGAAAAAGATTATCCACATCGCAGCGGATGTTGCTGAAGTTGACCAGGCCTACATTCCAGATGTTGAGCTGGTTGGATATCTACCAACGATCATGAATGAACTCAATGCCCAACTCACTGCATCAGATCAACGTACAGCAACTTATCTAAAACCCGTGCAGGATAAAATTCGTGCCGATGTCCGAGGTGACAGCAGTGACGACAGCTTCCCCATGAAGCCGAAACGGATCTTGCATGACATTCGCGCCATTCTGGCAGACGACGATATCCTGATCAGCGACGTTGGTGCGCATAAAATGTGGGTGGCTCGCCAATACGGCGCCAGCAAATCTAAAACCTGCTTTATCAGTAACGGTTTTTGTTCCATGGGTGGCAGCACGCCGGGCGCACTCGAAGCCAAACGCTTATGCCCAGAAAAACATGTTGTAGCCGTGTGCGGCGATGGCGGTTTTATGATGAGCATTCAAGCCTTGATTACCGGCGTACAACTGGGCGTACCGTTTGTGGTTGTCCTGTGGGAAGACGACTACTACGGCCTAATCAAATGGAAGCAAGAAATGGCATACGAAAAATTTTCGCATGTTCACCTCGACAACCCTGATTTGTGTGCATTAGCACAAGCCTATGGCTGCCACAGCACACGCATTAAAAACACCCAAGACTTTTCTGCTGAACTTGAACAGGCACTGACGCGCACTGACCGACCTAGCGTTCTGGTAGTACCCGTTGATTACAGTGAGAATATGAAACTGTTTCATCATTTACATGAAGTGGTTAAGTCATAAAAGACTTTTGGACGCTATAACACACGAGAGGATTCGCCATGAGCATTGACGTCATTAACCCAGCTACCGGACAGGTACTCAACCGTTATACAGAAATGTCGCAAACCGAAGTTGGCGACATCATTACCAATATGGAAACTGTACGCCAAACGTGGTTGCAGAACACTTTTAGCAAACGCCGCGAACTGATGCACAATGCAGCCCAAGTGATTCGCGATAACCTAATGGAATATGCCACCATCATCACCCAAGAGATGGGCAAACCTATTACACAAGCTAAAGCAGAAATGGAGAAATGCGCCTTACTCTGCGAGTACTACGCTGATCATGCAGAAAAGCATCTGGCACCCGTGCATATTGAGACTGAAAAACGCAAAAGCTACAAATGCTTTGAGCCGCTGGGCATTATCTTTGCCATCATGCCGTGGAACTTTCCTTTTTGGCAGGTGTTACGGTTTGCCGTACCCAACTTAATGGGTGGTAATGCTGGCCTGTTAAAACATGCCCCCAATTCGACTGCAGCCGCATTAGCAATTGAAGGTATTTTTACAAAAGCCGGCTTCCCGGAAGGTCTTTTCCGCAGCCTGGTCATTGATGTCGATGTCTGCCCATTTATCATTGAACACCCTTTGGTCGCAGGCGTAACCTTAACCGGCAGTGGCAAAGCAGGGCAGATTGTGGGCGCTCAAGCGGCACAAGCATTGAAAAAGGCCGTTCTAGAACTGGGTGGCAGCGACGCCTACCTCATTCTAGAAGATGCAGACCTCGACCTGGCAGCTCAACAATGTGCGGTATCGCGTATGACCAATGCCGGTCAAATCTGCATTTCGGCCAAACGTATCATTGTTGTCAAAGCCGCTCGCGAAGCCTTTGTACAAAGGCTACTGGCTCAAGTTGAGCAATACCAAACGGGAGATCCAATGGACCCTCAAACAACCTTGGGCCCCATGGCACGTGAAGACTTACGCACCCAACTACACGACCAAGTACAACGTTCGATTGCAGCAGGTGTTGAATGCGTGATGGGCGGCGAATTACCGGATGGCGATGGTTACTACTATCCAACCACCGTCTTTCTTGACGTTAAAAAAGGCATGCCTGCCTATGATGAAGAATTATTTGGTCCGGTTGTCTGCGTCATCTATGCCAAAGACGAAGCAGAAGCCATTGCCATGGCGAACGATTCCCCATTTGGCCTCGGTGGTGCCGTATTCACCCAAGATCTAGCTAGTGGTGAACACATCGCACGTGATCTGATCCGCACCGGCACCTGCAATGTAAACGCTTTGGTATCTTCAGACCCCAGACTGCCATTTGGTGGCATTAAGCAATCTGGTTATGGTCGTGAACTCTCAGCAGAAGGCTTGCATGAGTTTATGAATATCAAAACCGTTACTGTTGCTTAAACCCTTTCATATCACTCACCTAAAGCGACCCTAACGCAAATCGTACAAATGAGATCTAACCCAATCGATGCGCACACGGGTCGCTTAACCATAAATATTCAAAATGTCTAAAACACTTTCAACCACTGTTCTCACCCAACACAAACATCACCTGGCACGGATTACCCAGGTATCCACACCTCATGGGTCTTTTACAACACCAACCTTCATGCCCGTTGGCACGCGTGCGGCAGTGAACTGCTTATCCGTACCCATGTTGCAAGAAACCCAATCGCAGATCATTTTGGGTGGCAATACATATCACATGTTGGTTAACCCAGGCATGGAAATTATTCAGGCTGCTGGCGGCATGCATAATTTCATGGACTGGCAACAACCAATGCTCACTGACAGTGGCGGCTTCCAAGTCTTCAGTCTGTCGAAGAATAAAAAACTCTGCACCATTGACGACCACGGTGCCCGTTTCAAACATCCGACTAACGGCAAGATTATTCACCTCACACCCACCACATCAATTGAAACTCAGAAAATCATTGGCGCTGACATCATTATGGCCTTTGATGAATGTACGCCAGAAAGTGGTGGCCGTGCAGCAGCAGTGGCTGCTCTTACCCGTACCAAACGTTGGCTTTTAGAGTCGCGGGCAGCGCATGCTAAAAACCCTTGCGGTATTCATGGTCATCCACAAGCCTTATTTCCGATTATTCAGGGCGGAAGCTTTCGTGATCTGCGTGAAGAATCCATGGAATTTGTACTGTCGATGGACCCAGATGGTATTGCAATCGGTGGCGAAGTCATCGGCTTTGATATGAATAAAACGGCAGAAGTGCTCAGCTGGCTCACGCCTCATTTACCACACAATAAAACCCGTTACACCATGGGCGTTGGGCTTTCTCCACAAGATCTCATCGATGTGACGCGCCATGGCATCGATATTTTTGACTGCGTGGCGCCGACACGGAATGCGCGGCACGGTGCGCTATACCATGGACATACTGTTGCCACGGAGGATCATTGGTTACGTTTTACCAGCGCAGAAGACCGTGGTCGCATTCTGATTAAGAAACAACAATGCGCGACTGATGAAAGACCCATCCTAGAAGGCTGTGATTGCTATACCTGCACACACCACAGCCGAGCCTATCTACATTTTCTGTTTAAGTCCCAACAGGCTTTGTATCACCCTCTGGCCTGCATCCATAACATCCGCGTCATGCAACGCACCTGCGAAGCCATTCAAGCCACAATCCAGCAACATGCCAGTGAGACTGACTAATGCTGCAAAAAATCATTTCGACCAAACAACATGCAATTACCCAATTGCCAACATTAGACCCAACAGTGCTTGCTGCGAGTGAGCGCAATTTCCTAACCGCACTGCAACAGACACCTTTTGCCATCATTGCAGAAATGAAGCAAAAATCACCATCTGAAGGCTTATTAGATAAAAATTATGATCCCGCCACACGCGCTCAAGCCTATGCAGCTGGTGGTGCCACTGCACTTTCTGTCTTAACAGATACACCTTTTTTTGGCGGTGACTACAGTCATATCAATGCAGCACGCGCAGCTTGTCACTTACCGGTGTTATGTAAAGATTTCATCATTGATACACAACAAATTTATGCTGCCCGTGCTGCAGGTGCCGATGCCTGTTTACTGATTGTGCGCATTTTAACGGACACGCAATTGCAACAACTAAAACACACTATTGAAGCCCTCAACATGACGGCATTGATTGAAGTTTTTTCCGAAGAGGATCTACACCGCGCATTAGCAGTCAATGCTCAACTGATTGGTATTAACAATCGAGACCTCGATACACTGGTTATGGACACCACATTGAGCGCACTCTTACAGCAAAACATCGATCCTGATATTACGTGCTTGAGCTTATCAGGTATTCAAACACCTGATATGGTCCAAACACTAAAAGACCAGCAATTTGACGGTGTTTTGATGGGAACGTGCTTAATGCGTGCAGAAGACCCCGCAAAATTCTTGCGGCAATGTATAGGAAGATAAAAAAATCCCCGATTAAGCTTGCCACACGCCAATGACAAAAAGCTGGAACTTAGGTACCACCGCCACCAGGCATTGTGCGCTTCACACTCAAACACCCCCGCAAGAAAGGCCCATAAGTTGAGAACTCATGCTCTGGATAAGAGCCATTTAAACGCTCAGCCACAATGGAGTCCAACTCCTCAATATCTAAGCTATTGCGAATCTCTCCAAAAGGGTCTTCACCACTATGATAATAGTCATATTCGACATTGCCCAGGGCCATGCCAGAATCCGAATAACCTTCTTCGATTAATACATTTTGAAATAAGAAAACGAGTTTCTTGAGTTCACGCAACTCGGTAATAATACTGGGAGCACGCCGAATGGTTGGAGAGCCTTCAATTAAAGTGGGATATCCTAATGAATAATAAACAGAGATATCTTCTAGTCCTTCACTCAAGCAATAAGGCCGCATGATGATCGGCGCATAATCTTTTAGTAGATAAACTTCGGTATAGGCTTTTTCCAACAATAAAGAAGGCAATGCATCTTGGCGTTCGGCTACTATTTTATAGCCAGGCGCACTGCCAACTGCAATATTAAATAAATGCTTGACAGTATCGGTCATATAAGGACCTGGCTTCAGATTTTTAGCGCGCACAACCTGGCAGAAACGTTCCCATGAACGTGTACGATCCCAACGCGCAGCATGGGTATAACTGTCTTTCCATGCTTTCCTCAACAGGTAGTTATGAAAGGCCAGCCAAGCCGTATCCTGCCTCGCCTGAAACCACTCTTTTGGAAAGAACAAGACTTTTGAAACCCAGGGATCTTCTTGCTTAATACCAGAGTCAATACGTTTAAACACATCCCAATGTTCAGATAAATTAGAAGGCGGTGGATCGCTAAATCCAAAAGTCGTATTAAGACGTTTGTGCGAACGCGTGTCTGTCACCTTAGGCAACATGAATACCGAACGTGCACCTGCTGTTACTTGTGTTGTGGAACGATCAACACGTAACCCCGCCAAAGGTTCTAATACGGCAGAAAAACCAAACATTTCTCCTTCCGACACCATTTTTAATGGGATCGTGCGTTCATACATCGAATAAAACTGTTCCGATTCCTTACTCAATTGAAAACACAGAGCACCCGAGTGCACTAATTGAGCTGTTTCAGCTGATACTTCAGCAGTAGCTTCAGATATACACACACGCCCATGGTCCATAATCATCTCACCGTAACGGTAAGTACCAAGCACCAAGGGAAATTGATGATCAGGAGAAATAGCATCAATCAAATGCGCTAAATCAGCATTCACGACTTCCATATCAGCACGCACATCCTCCCAACACACGGAAGACATTGACATACGCATACCTGATTGAAGTTCGGGTTGATTCGTCATGTGCTAACTTCCCTCATCAACCATGTTAGATAGACTGCGGAAAATATACTTCTTCAACAATGCCTCAAAGTCTTTTTGTAACACTGGCTTCGTTAAATAATCATTCATTCCTGCATCGATACTTTGGCGTTCATAGTTTTGAAACACATGCGCAGTCAATGCAATAATGGGAACAGGATGTGCCAAGTCAGACTCTTTCTCCCGCAAGGCACGCGCAATATCGAAACCACTCATGTCGCCTAAACCAATATCAACGAAAATAATGTGGTACTCACTTTCAGCATAGGCCGTTAAAGCCTCTTGTCCTGAGGAAACCACATCCACTGTACAGCCAAAACCTTCCAACATAGCTGCCGAGACTTGCTGAGAAGCAAGGTCATTCTCAACCAACAAAACTCTAACCTCATGCATGGCCTTAATTCGACGTTGCCTAGAAGCCAATAACCACGCATCCCAAGAATCTTTTAATTGCATCGCAAACTGTGTATTAGAAAGCGGTCGGCGAAACAGTGCAAAGAAACCATACTTTTTTAGCAACTTAACGTTTAATTGGTCACCCGCATGACACAGCAAAATGAATAATTTATTGGGCACATATATCCGTTGTGCTAAAGCGCAGGCGCTGTCCGTATCTTTTAAATCAACCAGCACAACTTGCTCCGGTTGCCGGCCAATCGCTTCTGCATCTAGCTGTTCAAGATTTTGCGTCATCAAATTCAATTCAACTGGCGCATTCTGTGTGAGTTCAGATGCCACAACTGCATCATCGCTCAACCAAAGCACACGCAGTCGAGAGCTTGCCAGTGCCAGCATGGCTTCCTGCACATTTTCTTCCGGAACACCGGCTAAAAAAGTCACTGTAAGGGTAGAGCCTTCACCTTCAACACTGTCAACGGATACAGTCCCACCCAAACGATCAACCATATTTTTCACAATACTTAGACCTAATCCCAGGCCTTCAAACTGCCCCAGGTAAACTGGGTCTAAGCGGGTAAAGCGCTCAAAAATGTAAGCTTTCTTATCTTTGGGGATTCCAAAACCTGTGTCCTTAACAACAATCACCACCTGCTTATCACGAGATGTACCAATGGTTTCGAAACGCACCTGAATATCAATGCGACCAGATTCTGTGAATTTTACTGCATTGCCCACCAAATTACCGAGAATACGACGTAAAGCACCAATAGATGCCATGACTTCATGTGGTCCATCAGTTGGATAATCAACATTCAATGTGACATTCTTTTGCTCACACTGAAAGGTCATCATATGCGCTACGTCATAGACGATTTGGCGAATATCACACAACTCATGCTCGACAATACATTGACCTGATTCAATTTTCATAAAGCTCATAATATCTTCGACCAAACTCAACAGTGCTTGCCCCGAACGGTGCACCGCATCCATAAATGCTTCCTGCTCTGGGTAATGATCTCGCTGCATGAGAATTTATGTTGCACCAATCATAGAATTCAACGGAGTGCGCAAATCATGGCTCATACTAGCAATAAAATCTGATTTCACACGGTTGGCCTCTTCAGCCCGGTCTTTAGCTTCACGCAACTCTTCTTCCAAATTCTTTAAACGCGTGATATCAACAGAATTTCCTACGATACCCATGATCTTGCCCTTGGCATCACGTAGCGGCATCTTGACTGCCATAAATGTACAAAAAGAACCATCCGCCAATTCAACCGGTTCTTCAATGGTCATGGCCTTACCTTCTGCCATCACTCTTTGATCGTGCTCACGAAATAAAGGAGTCTCATCTAAACCATGTAGCTCAGGATCTGTTTTACCCACGATAGCAGCTGGCGAAGGCAAACCAATAATATCTGCCATGTACTGATTACAGCCTAAATACACGCCATTCAAATCTTTCCAATAAATGCTTCCAGGCGTACACTCAACAACACCGACTAGCACACTATCCATATTCTGCACCGCTCGGACAGCTTCTGGCTGTTCTAATCGACCAACAAATAAAACTTGATCATTTTCGACGACATGCGGCGGCTGCCAAATAATACAAGTATCATGCAACTCAATTTGCTGTCTAAACACAGCGTTCAACTGTCCTGACTGGTAGCGTTGCCAAAGATCCACCACGTTGAGTGCTTTAGACATGTCACTCATCGCCATGCCTAAGACAACTGGTACGCCCCACTCCGAAAACTGCTGCTGACAAGAGGCCGAAACCGCGGATAGTTTTCCCTCTAAATCACACAACAAAACCCAATCCTGTGTGACTGATAACCAGATTTCTAAGGCGGAACGTTGAACGCTTTCCATAAGCTGCCCCCAAACTACAAAAATTTCAGAAGACCATCAGCACACACGTGTGCAAATGCAAAAACTCGCTCAATATACCGAATTATCGGCAATGGGTATATCCCAGGCACTCTAAAAAAATCACATCCGAACCACTCGCTCCATACGCTCGACAATACCTGCAGGTTTATGGGTAATCCAAATAACCGTTTTCCCTTGTGAGCGCTGAAAAATTTCATCGATTATGGTTTGTGCTGTCGCCACATCAAGCCCCTCGGTTGGTTCATCCAACAACCAAATGGGTCCATCATGCAGAAAAACGCGCGCTAATGCCAAACGACGCAACTGCCCACCCGAAAGCCCAACACCGTGCTCACCCAACCAGGCCTCCAACCCATCTGGCAGAGCCGCAACAACCGTGTCTAAACCAACAGCTGCAAGCACGCGCCACAGTTCCTCGTGACTAGCATCCGGCAATGCTACAGATAAATTTTCACGGATCGTACGATTAAAGATATGTGCCGATTGTTCATGCGCGTAAAACAGCGCACGTAAAGATCGACGATCAAATTTCACCAACGGTACACCACCCACACATAAACGACCGTGTTGAGGTAATACGAACCGTGTCAACAATTGAATTAAACTTGATTTTCCGACGCCTGTGGGCCCTAAAATTGCAACCCGTTAACCCGAACGCAAGGTCAAATTAAAATTTTGTAGAACCGGTGTCTGCATATGATAAGCAAAATCAATTTGCTCAAATGTGATACTAAAATCTTGTGGTTGCTGAGCTGTCTGCTCAGGATACAGAATTTCAACGGCATGATGTTTAATTTCTGAAAGACGCTGCGTTGCCGATAACATTTGCCCCAAATACTGAAAGGCAACCGGCAAAACTTGCACCGCCTCATAAGCACCTAATACTGCCAAAGCCACCAATGCCAACATGGCCCCATTTAACTGACCCGCGTGTACCATTGTCACCCCAAAGTAAAGCTCCACACTGACACTTAAGCCTGAAAACAATACTACACCTGCCTGCAAAGCTCCTTTAATCCACGCCATCTTCAGCTGTGCTGCAATCAACTGATCTGCATGACATGCAAAAGCACAACGTTGACGCGCCACACCCGAAAACATCAGTAATTCAGCCATACGCTGTATGGTCTCTATTAATTGGACATGCAAGGCCCGCGTTACCGTAATTAACTGAATACTGCGTTTTTTCCCCCAATACAATGCCCATAAGGGTAGTACCACAATGGCAACCAACATCAGCAACAAAATGGCATTCGCGACCGGTGCAACATAGCCATGCAAAAACAGCCACAGCAAGAGCGCAACAACTAATGCCAACACCCATGGCAACAGCACACGGATATACAAACCATCTAAAGTATTCACGTCTGTCACCATCCGATTCAAGAAATCTGTACGGCGCTCATGCGCCACAAAATTCGGCGCAACCGGCGTAATCCAATCAAAACACCACACTCGAATCTGCGTCAGAAAAAGAAAAGTTGTATCATGATTAACCACACGCTCACCATAACGTGCGGCAATGCGTAGCAGTGCAAAGAAACGCACACCAACGCTGGGTAAGAAGTAATTGAACGAGGTTGCTGTAGCAATAGACAAACCGGCAAAAGCTGCCGCAGAAATAAACCAACCCGACAGGGCCAACAAACTGACACCGGCAACTAATGTCAGCAGGCCTAATATCGCACCCGCCAGCGAACGCCAACGCATTTTCATCAACAACAGTAGGAATTTCCCAAGCTCAAACATATTGCCCAGCCTCACTTAATAAAGACTGAAAAACACCTGTAGATTGGCACAAGTCCTGATAAAGACCAATTTGCACAATTTTTCCAGCTTCCAACACAATGATCTGATCAAATTCACTGAGCAACTGCAATTGGTGCGTCAGCATAATCACGGTTTTATCGCGCCCTAATCCCATCAAGGCTGACATAATATGATGCGTATGGGCCACGCCCAAGTGAGCCGTTGGTTCATCCAACAATACAATTGGCGCTGGTTTTAAATAAGCACGCGCCAAAGCCACTCGCTGCAATTTGCCGCCAGAAAGCCCTGTATTGCCTGAGGCAATCTGCGTATCCAACCCCGCCGATAAACCGGCAACACATTGCGCAACACCTGCTTTTTCTAATGCCGCATACAAACCTTCATCTGTCGCATCAGGCGCAGCTAAACGGAGGTTCTCTGCAATACTGCCGTGAAAAAAACCAGGGTTCTGCCCCAGCCATGTCACCTGTTCACGCCACTCGGTTAAATTGCAAGCCGATAGCGTCTGATTATCTATCTTCACAGAGCCTGCCGTTGGCAATAAAAAACCCGCCAAAACATTGAGCAATGTTGTTTTGCCTGCCCCACTGGCACCTACAATCGCGACACGCATGCCTGCGGTAATTGTCCATTCAATATTATGCAACGCTAAATCCTGGCGATTAGGATACTGATAGCAAAGTTTCTGTAACTCAATATGTTGAAATACTTGAGGCTCAGCCGTAGTTGGTCGTGCCTGAGCCGAGACAATTGGATCAACAAGCGCCTGATGCAAAATGGGCAGAATTTCTTCAGCAGCCGCAACTGCTTCTGCACGTGCATGGTAATGCGTCCCTAATTCACGCAGTGGCAAATAAAATTCGGGGGCCAGCAGCAAAATGAACAAACCTGTCAATAAAGTCAGATGATGACCAGAAAAACCAAAATGGATATACCCCAAAAAACTTAGGCCCAGATAAGTTGCTAATAATGCAATCGAGACAGAGGCAAATAATTCCAGAACCCCAGATGATAAAAATGCAACTTTCAGCACAGACATAGTGGTCTGGCGGTAAGCATCTGAAACCTGAGAAACTTGTGCACGCGTACGGCCAATTGCATCGAATAAATGCAATGTCGATAACCCCTGCAAAATATCGAGAAAATGCTGACTCATGCGCCCCAAAGCCACAAAGTTTTTTCGATTGAGCGCCGCCGCTCCCATACCAATTAGGGCCATAAAGATAGGAGTCAACGGCGCTGTTACCAACAAAATAATGCCTGCGACCCAACTCATGGGAAACACAATGCACAAAATGGTCACCGGCACCAACAGCACTAAGATCATCTGAGGTAAGTACTGCGCAAAAAATGCTTGCAGCGCTTCAACTTCTTCCAGCAAGTGATGGCTTAAGCGTGGTGCATCGCCCAAAGTGCGCAAATGGGAAGGACCTAATTGATGAAGTCTATCCCATAACTGCAGACGCACTCTATGCCGAATTGCAGCGCCTGCACGAAACGATAACCACTCACGTAAAATGCTACAAACAGCTCGCACACCGATAGGTGCGAAAAAGCACACAAAATATATCGACAAGTCGGCGACTGTTCGATGGTGAATAAAAGCGGCATCGACAACAAAAGCCAATACACCCGCCTGTAAGATAACCATCAAATTTGCAACACAGGCAACCAACACAGTGGCAATTAACCACCCCTTGGCATAGTTCGACTGCTGCATAAGCCATTTTGATGCTTTCATATAATTACCTGAATACGCACAGAAGTCTCTATCAGAAACAAAAAAGCCCGCACCTAAAGGCACAGGCTTTATCGCTGGACAAGGTCAGATTACGCTTTACCGTCGTCAGCCACTTTATCCATTTTCTCTTTAATCAAATCACCAATCGTTGTGGAAGAAAGTGCTTCTGCTTGCTGCTCACGATATTGCTTAGCTGCTTCGCGTTCTTCACCTTCTGAAATCGCACGGATCGACAAGTTAGCTTGATTCTTTTTACGATCAAAGCCAGTAATCATCACTTCAACTTCGTCACCGGCCTTGAAGTGTTGACGAGCATCTTCCACGCGCTCCTGGCTAATATCGGACGCACGCAAGTAACCTCGTGTATCTTCATCCAGCTCAAAGTGAACACCTGCTTCTTCAACTTCGGATACTTTAGCTTTGACCACGACATTACGTTTTTCTGAGTACTTCGCCACAGGATCATCCGCTAGTTGCTTAATACCCAGAGAAATACGACCACGTTCTACGTCAATCGCCAATACTAATGCTTCGACTTCATCGCCTTTGTTGTAATCGCGCACGGCTTCTTCACCGGGTTTCGACCAGGACAAATCAGACAGGTGAATCAAACCGTCGATACCGCCTGCAACCCCCAGGAATACACCAAAGTCTGTGATGGATTTAATCTGACCAGATACTTTATCACCCACTTTATATTGGCTGGAGAATGACTCCCATGGGTTCTCGATGCATTGTTTTAGACCCAAGGAAATACGACGACGCTCTTCATCAATATCGAGCACTATCACATCAACCT
Source organism: uncultured Gammaproteobacteria bacterium (assembly GCA_964539235.1). Lineage (GTDB taxonomy): Bacteria > Pseudomonadota > Gammaproteobacteria > Francisellales > CACEW01 > CAZIIK01. The sequence goes on from CAZIIK010000045.1 coordinate 18,389, forward strand.
CTTGGTCTAGCTGAACCACTTTATGTGGGTTTACGTTCTTGTTAGTCCAATCCATTTCAGAAACGTGTACCAGACCTTCAATACCGTTCTCAATTTCAACAAAGCAACCGTAATCTGCAATGTTGGTCACCTTACCGTGAACACGCTTACCTTCTGGATAACGTTGAATGACATCCATCCACGGATCACCTTCCAACTGTTTCAGACCCAGCGATACACGCTTACGTTCTTTTTCGAACTTCAGCACACGGACCTTAATTTCATCGCCAACGGCCATCATTTCACTTGGATGATGAATACGTTTCCATGCCATATCGGTGATATGCAACAAGCCATCGATACCCCCTAAATCTACAAAGGCACCATAATCGGTTAGGTTTTTCACCACACCTTGGATTTCATCGCCTTCCTGCAGGCTTTCTAACAATGCTTCACGTTCTGCGCTGCTTTCTTGCTCAATAACCGCACGACGAGAAACAACAACATTATTGCGTTTGCTATCAATTTTGATCAGCTTCAGATCAATCGGTGCTTCTTCTAAGAAGGTCGTATCTTTTAATGGGCGCACATCAACCAAGGAACCCGGCAAGAATGCACGAATACCATTTAAATCAACCGTAAAACCACCTTTCACTTTACCGGTAATCATACCTTTGATTGTTGCACCAGTTTCATTGGCTTCTTCAAGTTCACGCCACATTTGTGCACGTTTCGCTTTCTCTCGTGACAAGCGGGTTTCACCAAAACTGTCTTCAACCGTGTCAAGTACAACCTCAACCGTATCACCTACGGCAATCTTGAATTCACCATTTTCTAGAAACTGCTCAACGGGAATTACCGCTTCAGATTTCAAACCTGCGTCTACCAGCACATGCCCGTTGTCTATCTTCAATACAACGCCTTGGACTAGGTAACCAGAACGCATTTCAACGCCTGCCAAACTCTCTTCAAAAAGTTCTGCGAAACTTTCACTCATAATATTAATACCTTTGACCGAATGGTCTTTGCTAATGTTGGCTTCGAAAAAAACCAACTGAATTGTTTAAAGTTACATTCGCGAGATTGCTAAACAGGACGTGCAACCTCACCCCAAATATCTACCGCTTTACGATAAATCCACTGAACGACTTCTGTTACGTCCATCTCTGTAGTGTCCAACATCAATGCGTCTTCAGCCGGCTTTAATGGCGCTGCAGCTCGACTCATATCGCGTTGATCACGCACAATGATATCTCGCAAAAGGTGCGACATGTTAACACCGATACCCTGTGCAAGCAACTGCCGATGGCGACGCACAGCACGCACCTCAGGGGATGCCGTCATATAAATTTTCAACGGCGCATGCGGAAAAACCACTGTCCCCATATCCCGACCATCGGCCACCAAACCAATATCGGTTAGAAAATTACGCTGGCGTTGCAATAAAGCCGCACGCACGGCTGGGTAAGCAGAAATCGTTGAGGCAGTACTACTACAAGCTTCTGTACGCAACTCTAATGTGACAGGCTGACCTTCTAAAAACACATCTGGATCCGCATGGGAGGCTTCCATTTTAAATTCAACATCCAACGTACTGGCGACTTCAACCAATGCACAAATATCTTCTAAATCTATTTTCTTCTGCATCGCAGCATAGGCCGTTAAGCGATATAGGGCACCACTATCAAGGAAATCCCACCCCAACTGATATGCCAATTCACGACTCGCTGTACCTTTACCTGCACCACTGGGTCCATCAATGGTAATGAGTTTTAATGATGTTTTATCCATGACCATATTGCCTCTCAAATTCTTGCATAAACGCAACCAGCGCCTGCACACCTGACAATGGCATTGCATTGTATAGGCTGGCGCGAATGCCGCCCATACTACGGTGACCACCTAGATTCAGCAAGCCTGCCTCAGCAGCTTTGCCTAAAAACACGTGTTCCAACTCGAGCGTGGGCAAACGAAATACTACATTCATTTTGGAGCGCCAAGCCACATCCACTGTATTATGGTAGAACGCACTATTATCAATGCAGGCGTACAGGTACTGGGCTTTGGCCATATTGTGTTGTGCCATTGCTGCTAAGCCGCCTTGCTGCTTTAGCCATTGCAAAACCAATCCCACTACATACCAAGCAAAAGTTGGTGGCGTGTTATACAAAGAACCTTTGTCAGCATGATTCTGGTAAACATAAGTCGCCGGCGTACCAGGCAATGCAGATTGAGCAAGATCTTTGCGCACGATCACCACAGTTACACCTGCAGGTCCCAAATTCTTCTGAGCGCCCGCGTAGATAACACCAAAGTCCTCCGTTTTAAGGGGCTCAGACAGCAAAACTGACGAAAAGTCACCCACCAGTGGCACGCCAGAAATATACGGATATTCCGGCAAACAAACCCCATCGATCGTCTCATTAGGTGTGCAATGCAGATAATCCATAGCAGGCAGCTCGAGTTTCCCCGCATTCAATGCTGACAATTGATCTACCGGTAACACATAAACAGCGCCATATCGCTTGGCCTCAGCAATCGCCTTTTGTGACCAATAACCACTATCGACATACAGTGACTGTTTTTGGGCACCATATAGATTCAATGGCACCATGGAAAACTGCGCAGTCGCACCGCCTTGGAGAAATAAAATATGATAGTCATCTGACAAACCCAACAAATCAGCCAGATCTTTTTTAGACTCTTCTACCACTTCCATAAAAGCATCACTGCGGTGACTCACAGATAAAATCGATAAGCCAGAACCTTGCCAATCTACTAAAGCTTGTTGAGCTTGCGACAATACTGAATCGGGCAACACCGCCGGACCGGCTGAAAAGTTATACACTGGACCTTGCATCAGACAGTTCCGCTTGGCGCGTCATCAGTATCGTCTGCCGCCTCGTCATCCAAGTCCACTTCCTCAATACGTTGCAAAGCGACAACATGTTCGTCATCTGACACTCGGATTAAACGAACCCCCTGGGTATTACGGCCAATCACAGAAATCTCATCAACTTTGGTGCGTACTAAGGTACCACCATCGGTCACCAACATGATTTCGTCAGTTGGCTGAACTAACTTCGCCCCAATCACTTTACCATTACGCTCAGTCGTTTGAATCGAGGTAACACCTTGCGCACCGCGATTAACTTCACGGTACTCGGCGACCACTGTACGTTTACCATAACCATTTTCCGTGACGGTCAAAATATCACCATCCGAGCCATCACCTAAGGTACTGATTAGTGAAATAACACGCTGACCATCTTGCAAGCGAATACCACGCACACCCCGTGCAACACGACCCATTTCGCGCACATGCGCCTCATTAAAGCGCAATGCCTTTCCAGCATCGCTAAACAACATGATATGTTGCTGACCATCCGTCAGTAACGCACCAACCAGCGCGTCATCATCATCTAAATTCACGGCCCAAATACCATTAGCCCGTGGACGAGAGAAAGCCTCCAAACTGGTTTTCTTCACCACACCTTTTTGTGTAGCCATAAATACCGCATGTTGGTCATCAAACTCACGCACCGGTAGCATACTGGTAATGTATTCACCTTCTTCCAGCGGCAACAAATTCACAATGGGACGCCCACGCGAAGCACGTGATGCCTGGGGAAACTCATACACTTTTTTCCAATAGACTTTACCTCGGCTGGAAAAACACAGCATGGTGGCATGCGTACTGGAAATCACGACTTTTTCGATAAAATCTTCTTCTTTCAAACTGGTTGCTGACTTGCCTCGACCACCACGGCGCTGAGCTTGGTAAGTACTCAAAGGTTGTGACTTCACATAGCCTGTGCTCGATAACGTCACCACCATGTCTTCTTCTGCAATCAGATCTTCAACCGTCATATCATGCTGACTGGCGGTAATTTCTGTACGCCGTTCATCGCCAAAAGTTTCTTTAATATCTGCTAACTCTTCTCGAATCACCGCCATCAAACGTTGCACATCCGACAGGATATCGATTAATTCCGCAATCTTATCCAGTAGCGCTTTGAATTCACTGAATATTTTATCCTGCTCCAGCCCCGTTAACCGATGCAAACGTAATTCCAAAATGGCATCTACCTGCGCGATCGACAGACGGTAACCTGCATCAACCATACCATAGTCGGCAGACAGCCCTTCCGGTCGACTATTAGAAGCGTCGATACGTGACAACAATTCTTGCACTGATCCTGGTTTCCATAAGCGCTCCATAATCCGTTCACGTGCTTGTTTTGGATTTTGCGAGGACTTAATAATGGCAATCATTTCGTCGATATTATTGAGCGCAACCCCCAGTCCTTCTAATAAATGCGCCCGCTCACGCGCCTTACGCAGATCATAAATGGTCCGACGCGTCACCACTTCTTGGCGATGTCGAATGAAAGCCTGCAGTAATTGTTTCAGGTTTAATACTTTTGGCTGGCCATCTTCTAGTGCCACCATGTTAATCCCGAATACTGTCTGCATTTGGGTATAGGCATACAGCTTATTCAGCAACACATCGGCCATTTCACCGCGTCGCACTTCGATCACAATCCGCATACCGTCTTTATCAGATTCGTCACGCAATTCGGAAATGCCTTCAACGCGTTTTTCTTTCACCAATTCTGCAATTTTTTCGATCAAACGGGCTTTATTCACCTGATAAGGCAATTCCGTCACGATGATGCGCTCTTTACCACCACGTTCATCGGTTTCAATTTCAGTACGTGCCCGCACATAAATACGCCCACGCCCAGTACGATAGGCTTGGATGATGCCTGCACGACCACTAATGATCCCATGCGTTGGAAAATCTGGCCCTGGAATATGCGCCATCAAGTCATCGATATCTAAAGTAGGCTCATCAATCAATGCCAAACAACCATTCACCACTTCGGTCAAATTATGCGGTGGTATATTAGTTGCCATCCCGACCGCAATACCCGATGAACCATTGACCAGCAAATTCGGGATCCGCGTAGGCAAAACGGCGGGTATTTGTTCGGTTTCATCATAGTTTGGTACGAAATCGACTGTTTCTTTATCCAGATCACTTAACAGACTGTGCGCGAATTTTGACATCCGTACTTCGGTATACCGCATGGCTGCTGGCGAGTCGCCATCAACCGAACCAAAGTTCCCTTGACCATCAACCAACAGATAGCGCATGGAAAATGGCTGCGCCATCCGTACAATCGTATCGTAAACCGCGGTATCACCATGTGGGTGATACTTACCGATGACATCACCGACAATCCGCGCGGACTTTTTATAGGGTTTATTCCAATCGTTACCGAGCTCACGCATGGCAAATAAGGTACGCCGATGCACAGGTTTCAAGCCATCCCTCACATCAGGCAATGCACGGCCAACGATCACGCTCATCGCATAATCGAGGTAGGATTGTTTCAATTCATCTTCAATGGTGACAGGGGAAAAAGTCGTAGTGGGTGCTGACATAGAATCCAATCAAATTTTTAGGCTGAAAAATATCGCGGGATCATACCACAAACCCAACGACAACACAGCTGTGCAGCGGCACTCGACGACCCAATGAAAGCACCTATATCATTGACAATTCACACTAAATTTAAAGGGAGCCCATCAGCTCCCTTTTTTATAATCTCTTAACTCATCACATCATTTACGACAGAAGAGATGCAATGGTTATCTACCAACCCAACGAAGACCGTTTCGCCACTTTGCGAATGCGTTTTTCACCTTGCCAGATAATCACACCAGTTTTTAGATCCATCAGTTTCAGCGTAAATTGCATAAACAAACTCTGCTCATTGCTATTACGCTGATTGATACTCGAGACATAGCCATACAGCATATATTGCGCACCTAACTGATGACCCATTTTGATTGCAGTGGCAGGGTCAACCATGCCAGACTGACTTTGGAACTTCAGTTGCTTTTTCACGGCAGCAACCTGTGTCATATCAACAAACTGGAACTGCCCGCCATTAATCAACGGTGTTGAAATCGCATTGGTCAAAGCAGTGGTATCAATATACTGATCTGAGTTATTCGCCATAGAACCAATAAACACCACAGGTTTCTTGGAACCCATGGTGGTATTTTGTACCGCTGGCGAAGCCAACATTTGGTTCACCAAGGTTTGCGCTGTTGTCGTCAAATCCGTTGAACCATAATTAATCGTTGTCGTATCAACCGAATCAGGGCTGACGTAGCTCACATTGGCGTGGCGGCTCCCACAACCAACCAGGCTTAGGGCTGCAGCCCCAATGCACACGCAACGCATTATGCTTATTTTCATGAATATCCCTCTCATTGTTTATCTTGACAGACTTGCACAGAAAAATTATTGGCTTCTTTGTTTGGACTCACTGCCGCCACAACCTCATTCAAATCTGGGTACAATTGCAACGACTTCCAGGGCGTGTAATAGCCTGCTGGCTGGCCCTGAGCATTCAACCAACTGATGCGATAACGCAGATACTGATTCTCATCAGTCAAATTGGCAATATTAGCTTGAGCACGGTAGTGGCCGTCTTTCTGCTGATTAACCATCAGCTCAGAAATTTTGGCATGATGACCGAAAGTACCGCCACCAATTTCAGCTGTATTGCTCTCACCTGGCTGATATAGAACATTAATGCACTTGGACGTGCTGCAACCGGCCAATACAACACTGGCACCGACCAACAGTAAAGTTTTTAACATGGTTTTCTCCTCAATTAATCAAGCTAAAATCGTGCAAAGACCTTAGAATAAATTCAACGTTTCTACGCGCATTTGGTTGCCCGGCTGCATAACCCAAAGAACCGTTGTGTGGTGTGCGCGCAAATGCACCTGAATGGATTGCTGCACAGCACCAGCCGACAAGCGTACCGTATCCACACCAGAAGGCAACTCGCGTTGCCAAATTTGTATGGTAGACGGCAATGTCAACCAAGCACGCAAGTCTGCCTTAGCCGTTAATAGTGTAAACAATTGGGCCACCAAACCACCCACATCGCCCGCTTGTTTTTCCGATGCCTGCACCAACGCCGCTTTCGCAATCAAACGTAATGCAGCGCGCTTAATAATCAAAGGATAATTTTCCAGCAATGACTTAGCCGCCAACTGCTCAACATTGACCGCAACCGCGGTGTGGCACCATGTTCGACCAGCTGAGGACAGTTGCAACACAGGTGGCTTGTGTTTAATCGTTTGGTAGATAGGAATCGAAACCATTTGAATCTGCAGATTACCATCAATCGGTAAGGGCACCGGAATACTCAACGAAGTGGGTGGCGGCACTAAGCCTTGCGCATAAATCACCACCAACTTCGCCGAGTCTTTAGGATAAACCGGTGCATGATGCAGTCCAAATTGACGTTGGTAATGCGCTACTGCTGAAGGGTCATCACCACGTTGCATAAGTACATTCAATAATTGTTGCTGTATAAATGGATTCCCTGGCATCACGCCCAATGCATCTTTTGCTGCAACAAAGGCGTCGTTATCATGACCGCCAGCTTGAAATGCAATACTGGAAAGATAATACGCAAACCCATTTTCAAACGCTGATTTAATCTTCCCAGCGGCAGCAGATGTCTTTGCAAAGTATTGCTGATAATCCTTCTGCTGATACTTAAAGCCTTTACCATGCGCAGCTTTTTCAGCAGCTGCCAGCTCTTTGTCATGCTGCTGCTGAATGAAACGTTGTTGATTAATCACACTACGTATATTCACCATGCCATCAATTGGCTGATGCAAAGAAAAATAATTCAATGCTTGATAGGCATACAAAAACACCTTGCCATAGCCCGGCATGATAAACGGGATAGCGTCATCATTGGTCAACAGAGAAGCTGCATTGGCCAATACCCGACTGACCTGAACCTTGGCAGCCATACTGGTATGCTCAACTTGCTGGATAGCGTGCGCATACGTCTCAATACTCTGTTGATATTGACCCGAAATTTGTTGCACACGGGCTAACTCAGCCTGATACAAAACCCCTTGCTTGCCACTGGGTTTTTGCGCGACAACCTGTTTCTCCGCGGCTTGCCAACGACCTTGCTGAAGCGCCTCACGAGTGGTGTGCATTTGCACTGGATAAGACTCCAGCATATTGCGACTACACCCTGCCAATAAGCACACCGCGAGACCTAAAAAAGCGCCGATACACCCACGTACAGCTTGAGTTTTAGTCATACTAAATGGTCTACAGATAACGCACGGCAACAACTTCATAATCCACATCGCCACCAGGCGCTTGGACTAGAACCTCATCGCCTTCTTGCTTACCAATCAAGGCCCGCACAATCGGTGTTCCAACCGAAATCTTGCCTTGCGATAAATCAGCTTCATCAACACCGACAATCTGGTAACACACTGTCTCATCTGTTTCGATATTCAATAATTCAACTGTCACGCCAAACACAATGCGGCCATCTTGAGATAATTGAGACACATCAATCACCTGCACATTAGACAATTTCGCTTCTAAATCGCGGATACGCGCTTCCAACATCCCCTGCTGCTCACGCGCCGCGTGATATTCCGCATTCTCTTTCAAATCGCCATGCGCCCTTGCCTCAGCAATCGCCGCCACCACACTGGGCCGTTCAACGGTTTTAAGCTGGGTTAATTCTTCTTGTAGCGCTTCCGCACCTGGAAGCGTCATCGGTGTTCTTTGCATGTGTATGCCCTCTAAAAACCCGGCAGCTGTTCACCGCCTAAAATATGATAATGAAGATGAAAAACTTCCTGACCACCACCAGGCCCTGTATTCACAATGGTTCGAAAGCCTTGGTGAAGGCCACATTTTTCGGCAATCTTCGGCAATGTCAAGGCCAGGTGTGCTACCCAATCTCGATCGGCTTCCGATATTTCAGCCAAACTGGCCACATGTTGTTTGGGAATCACCAATACGTGAACCGGTGCCTTAGGCGCAATATCGTGAAACGCTAAAATGTGTTCGTCCTCATAGACCTTATCGACCGGAAGCTTGCCGGCGACGATTTGACAGAATATACAATCAGACATGAATTTAATTCCTCCATTGAGCCTTTTGTACGATTCGATTATTGAGTGAATCAACTATTTCCATAACCCGATGAAAAGCAACACCACACCAGCAACTCCTAACCAATCCAAATGCCAGGAAAACCATTGACGCACATAAGCCCAGACACCGGTCATAGCTAAAGAAGAGCCTATAGCAACCAGCAACAAAACCACGCCTAACGCCAAGCACCAGCTCCGCCTACGACTGACTGGCAATGCTTCAGTTGCCTGCACAACCGCAGGCTGTGTCGCTTGCCGCGATAAATATTGGTACATCAAGCCTGGTAGTTCTGGCAGACGGTCACTGACATACGGCAACTGCTTACGAAACCGACGATACAACCCTTTAGGCCCCACTTGCTGCTTCATCCAATTCTCTAAAAAGGGTTTTGCAGTTGCCCACAAATCCAAGTCCGGATACAACGTACGCCCCATACCCTCGATATTAAGCAGCGTCTTCTGTAGTAGCAAAAGCTGCGGCTGTACTTCCATTTGGAATTGCCGAGCAATTTGAAATAGGCGCAACAAGGTTTGACCGAAGGAAATATCCTTCAAAGGCCGCTCAAAAATAGGCTCACACACCGTTCGAATCGCTGCCGTCAATTCATCCAAACGTGTCTGAGGCGGCACCCAACCAGACTCAATATGCAATTCCGCCACCTGACGATAATCGCGTTTAAAAAAAGCTAAAAAGTTGGCTAACAAATACCGTTTATCTTCCTGATTCAAGCTCCCGACAATCCCAAAATCAACCGCAATATAGCGTGGATTATCAGGTCGTTCAGGATCAACAAAAATATTCCCAGGATGCATGTCTGCATGAAAAAAATTGTCACGAAATACCTGCGTATAAAAGATCTCTGCCCCTCTCTTGGCCAAAAGTGGCAAGTCCACATTATGCTGTTTTAACGCGGCAACATCATCAACTGGAATACCGACTATACGCTCCATCACCAAGATATTTTCTCGACAATAATCCCAATGAATCTTCGGCACATAGATTTGCTCAGAATCGGTAAAATTACGCTTCAACTGTGAAGCATTGGCTGCTTCAAGCATCAAGTCGAGCTCATTGAGTAAATTATGTTCTAATTCTTCCACCACGGCTTTCGGCTTTAAGCGTTTGCCTTTTAAGTAACGCTCGACGACATGAGCTAACACATACATCAACGCCACATCTTGGCGAATCACACGGTCAATATCAGGCCGCAACACTTTAACCACCACTGTTTCACCTGAGGGCAGAGTGGCTGCATGCACCTGTGCGATCGAAGCCGAAGCCAATGGCTCATCAGAAAATTCCGCAAACAAACCATCAACAGATGCTCCTAACGCCATCTCTACTGCTTGACGTGCCAATATGGACTCAAATGGTTGCACCTGATCTTGCAACTTACTCAATGCATCCAGAATATCAGCGGGCAATAAATCACGCCGAGTCGATAAAATCTGGCCAAATTTCACAAAAATAGGCCCCAACTCTTCCAATGCCGCACGCAAACGTTCCGCTGCAGTACCCTGGTGTTGCCGACGCACCCAATTGACTGGATTCACATAACGCAAACACGCAAATGGCTTGAGAAAAGGCACGGAAAAAATCACCTCATCCAGGCCATATTTGGACCAAATGTAGGCAATCCTAAACAAACGACGCCACTGCGCAAAATGCATGCGGTCACTCTGTCATCAAACTAAAAAGTGGCGCCATCATAACATCGTGATTTACGGATACAACTTAAGACCAAGATCTGCTGATATCAGTCAATAATCTGTTCGTAAAAAGGTCTTGAAACAGGTCACACATTAGTGATCTTACGCCCCGCACTCAGAGAATAGCGCTTCCATACGATACAAGGCCTCCGGCAATGGCAAAACAGGCACATGGCTGACAGCACTTGCCTGTTGGGTTTTGGCATAAATCACAGCATTGGGATATTTCAAAATTTGCTTTAAATCATTAGGTCTTTGCTGACGACGCCATTTAATTTCCACTGGCCAAAATCGACCACCATGGACATACGCCACATCAACTTCACCGGCCGCCTTAATGTAATAAGTCGGGGCATAACGCCTAAAATGTGCAATCACAACAGATTCAACCAACTGTGCTTGTAAGCTTGTATCTGCCAGCAGAGGTAATATTTGCTGATCATAAGCTGATACAGTTGGATGTAGCCAGGCTCGCATGGCATGGAAAATAAATGGATCATTGAAAATAACTTTCTTGCGCTTCTTCGGCGCTGCTGACAGTTTATCTTCTAGCAAAGCATATTGGATAAAACACGCATCCATGGAGACTAACACATTCATATAATCCGCAATTGTTGCCACATGATTGATTGTGAGTTCTTTGGCCAAATTATCCCAAGAAATTTGACTCCCATAGTGCTTAATAATGCCCATGATAATATCGCGCAGATAATGCTCTTGTTTATTCTTCTTACTGATATCACCACGTATCCAATCAGCATAAGTTGCCAATGTTGCTGCTGAAATCGCATGATTGCGTGCATAATCATTAATCGCCGTCATAAAACCGCCATGGATCAAATAGTCGTCTAGATAGGCAGAATAGGCTTTAGCCTCTGGCTGTTTATCCGCCGTCAAATCAACAAACTCTTTAAACGAAAGTGGGTAATAATGAAAATCCACTTGATCCGCCATACCTCGCCTACCCGGGAAACTTTTACGCGCATCCTCCATCAATACCCAATCAGAACCCGTCAGCAATAAAACAACCTGCTCCAACTCTCCTGTATCCGCTAAAAACTTAACGGCTTTATCCCAACCATGAATATAGGTCACCTCATCGACCAAAATAAATTTGAGCGTCTCAGCTGGCATATTAGATACCTGATCTTTAACCAATCGGTAGAGAACGTGATGATCATCAATCATTTCTCCCGAAAAAAAGAAAATTGCCTCAGGCATCACCCCAGCGTTTAAAAGCTGCTCCATCCATTGCTTCAGCAAAGTTGTCTTACCGATCTGACGCCCTCCACCCAATGTGTAAATACCCGGCACTTGCGTGGGCAAACACGTGAGTAATTCTGATTTAAACATATAGGGTTCTGCATAAAGCCGACGTAAGTTCACATCCAGCCGGGCAAACTCTGCGGCATCTTCTAAATGTGTATTATTAGCTTGAAAACGAGTATCCATAGCAAATCCAGACCTTTTTTAAAATTTACTCAATACCTAATGAGTAAATTTACTCAACTACTAATGAGTAAAATATACTTTCTCGACACAATTGCAAGACAAGGAAATCAAAACGCCCCCTGAGCTGATCATAAAATACTCTATTGAAATAACCGATATTTATCGATAATCTGCCTTCTTTGCGTACAAAAGAGAATAAAAAAACATGAAAAAACAAACAGTCCTACTTGCGATTTCCTTGGCCATGCCACTATGCACATTTGCCTTTCCAACACCGGCTAGACCCTTCACGCAAACACCGAAAACACCCTCATCAGATCAAGCACAAAATACAACTGCTGAAGCAACCGAAAACTGTGATACCAGCCATACACTAACGGGCAACTGGGGCGGCTGGCGTTGTCGCCTACAAGCAGAAGGTGTCAACATCACTGGTGATTACACTTCCTACACCATGTTTAACGTATCAGGCGGCAAATCCCGTGGCGGTGCCTATGCAGATTCCTGGGGGCTTAATTTTGATTTTGATTTGGCCAAACTATTAGGACTGAACAACACACATTTCTACGTCAGCCTCGTCGATCGTAATGGTGCTGACCTGTCGGTCGACCATGTCGGCAAACAATATTCCCTGAAGAAGGTCTATGGCAACGAAACCCTCACCGTCAATAATGTTTATCTCAAACATACCTTCGGCGGCCCTTACGATTTCATCAAAATTGGCCGGGTAAATGCAGCCGATGACTTCCAGCAAGCTGATATCTATTACGATTTCGTCAGCAATGCGATTGAAGGCAACCCAATTGGCGTATTTTTTAGCATCACCAATTTCTCAGCCTACCCAAATGCACAATGGGGCGCCTTACTGTCAGCAGAACCAGCAAATCACATAGTCGGAAAAGTCGCAGTTTACAACACCAACAATAATTCCAACGAAACCAAATACCATGGGCTCAACTGGTCATTCCGCAACGATAACGGCGCCTTGATTATGACCGAATGGGATTTTATTAACGGCAATGACAATGCAGGCCTACCGGCCAAATACGGGATCGGCGCAATGTACGTCACTGGCAACGACCAAATTGACTACAACTCCGGTGAAAATGTCTGGGGCGACTATGGTTTCTACTACCAAGCATACCAAATGCTGTATCGACCCAATGGTCCAGGCACCAAACAAGGACTCAGTGCTTTTCTCGCCATGCAATTTTTCCCTAACGATCGTAACGAAATGCCGTTTTTTGGTGACGCCGGCTTCACCTACAGCGGCATCATCCCACAACGACCTAACGACTTTTTAGGTATTGCTTATGCGTATGGTCGTTACAGTCCCGACCTCGCCAAGCAACAGAATGCAGCCGGACTTCCTGCGCAAAACTTTGAAGGCATGCCAGAAGTTACCTACCGCGTGCAATGCAACCCCTGGCTGTATGTGCAACCTGATTTACAGTACATCATCAAGCCTAAAGGCACGGGTGAGATTGCAGACGCACTGGCCATCGGTGCTCAAATCGGCATTACATTTTGACCTTGGTCGTTATGCCGACTAATTGTGCTTTCTAAACCCCAGTTATGAGTTAACAATCAAGCCACACAGTCAAGCCAGGCTTACAAGAAACATTGCCATGCCTGTCAGATGACCTTGAGGGTATTTCCTGAGGAAAACCTAAAAAGGCGGAGCGGATCTTTTTTCGGACGGGTTAGCGCCAAACCTAATATCCAACAGCAAAGCTCAAAGCAACCCCACTTGGAATGATCCACTATACATAACGTGAATATCATCAAGAATGGCAGGCAAGCGCACGCAACATAAAACGTCGAGTTAGGCTGACAAGAAACCAAGCAATAAATGAGCGACAATCCCTTGAGAAAAAAGCATCCCGCAGCCCACCTGAATTGGACGATAGGCCAAACCACCAGACCTTTCAGTCGATATAAAAATCCTCAACGATTGCTACACCTGCCAAATGACCTTGAGGGTATTTCCTGAGGAGACTCTGCGCCAGGACGGCGCAGCGTCAGTTGCCACGGAGGGCTTTACAACGGTCCGAAGGGAATACCTCAAGGTCATGCGAGCACTGCAAGACTCTTGCATCAACTCATCAGCCGATATAAAAATTCTCAACAGAGCCCCAATCCGCTAAACTATGCCGCCACAAAACAATCGACCCACAACACATGCACGCACCCCAAATCCTCGACGGCCTCAATGAAAAACAAACAGAAGCCGTTAGCGCACCCTTACAAAACCTACTGATTCTCGCCGGTGCTGGCAGTGGAAAAACCCGCGTATTAATCCATCGCCTCGCCTGGTTGTTCACCCAAGCACACATCTCACCACAACAAATCCTAGCCGTCACATTCACCAACAAAGCCGCCAAAGAAATGCGCCATCGCATGCAAGACTACTTCCATATCGACACACGCTCGATGTGGGTCGGCACATTTCATGGCCTTGCACATAAATTTCTACGCCTACATGCCGCCCAAGCACACCTACAACCTGATTTCCAAGTCATCGACAGTGACGACCAATACCGCCTAGTGCGCCGCATTATTAAACGCCTGGGCCTGGATGAAAAACACTGGCCTGCCCGACCCGCACAACACTTTATTAACAGCCAAAAAGACCAAGGCAAACGCGCTGCACAAGTCGAAGCCGATACCCTAGAACATAAAACCTTAGTCAAAGTGTACGCCGCTTACGAAACACACTGCCAAGACAACCAACTGGTCGATTTCTGTGAACTCCTGTTGCGCTGCTACGAAACGCTAGAAAATGATGCAGCGCTACGCTATGAGTATCAACAACGTTTCCGCTACATCCTGGTCGACGAATTCCAAGACACCAACAGCATTCAATATCAATGGCTACGACTATTGATCACCGAACATAACCACATTATGGCCGTTGGTGATGATGATCAATCGATTTATGGTTGGCGCGGCGCTCAAATTGAAAACATCCATCGCTTCGAACATGACTTAGCGCCTGTCGCCGTCATTCGCCTGGAGCAAAATTATCGTTCCAGCCAAACAATTCTTAAAGCCGCAAATGCATTAATTGCACATAACCAAACCCGCCTGGGCAAAGACCTTTGGACTGACATCGAAGCAGGCCAGCCTATTTACCTCTACCAAGCATTCAATGAGCTAGAAGAAGCGAAATTTATCGTCAGCCAAATCCAACAGAAATTACTCGATGGACACGCCTGTCGCGACATGGCCATTTTATACCGCTCCAATGCACAATCCCGCCTATTAGAAGAAGCACTGATTCATGCAAACGTACCGTATCGCATCTACGGTGGCCTTAAATTCTTCGAACGTGCTGAAATCAAAACCGCTTTAGCCTACTTCCGACTGATTCAGCATAAACACGACAATGATGCCTTGGAACGCGTGATCAACACACCCACTCGCGGCATTGGTGAACGCACCTTGGAACACCTGCGCCAATATGCCCGCGAACACGGCCGTACGCTATGGCATGCCTTAATCGACACCATTAATCAAAAAACCCTGGCGGCCCGCGCCTGCACAGCATTAAGCCGCTTTGCCGAATTAATCGCAGGTTTAGAAGAAGCCCTGCAGAACCAAGCCTTGCACACACAAATTCAAACCGTGATCGAACACACTGAACTCATTGCGCACTACCGCCAAGAGCCGGGCGAAAAAGGACAAGCACGTGTCGAAAACTTAGCTGAACTCGTGACAGCTGCGAAACAATTCTCCGCCGACCCCGGCGAAGAACTCCCAGTTTTATCCGCCTTTTTAGCGCATGCCGCATTGGAAGCCGGTGAAACTCAAGCAGACGAAACGGCTGACAGCGTACAATTGATGACCTTACATGCAGCCAAGGGATTGGAATTCCCCGTTGTATTTATCTGCGGTTTGGAAGAACAGCTATTTCCATCACCTCAATCGATTCAAAGACCGATCAAACTCGAAGAAGAACGCCGCTTATGTTATGTCGGCATGACGCGAGCCATGCAATGCCTATATCTCACCTATGCCGAATACCGCCGTGTTTTTGGTGACAACCAACTGCACTTACCTTCACGCTTTATTCGCGAGATCCCCGCGGAATTCTGCCAAGAGATTCGCCTCAAAAATGAAGTGCGCCGCCCTCATCTGTGTCGGCAACCACAACGCACTCAAGCAACCAACACCCTGAGCAACACCCGCACACACAGCAGCGGAACAAACTGGTCAGTTGGCCAGGCCGTCCGCCACGAAAAATTTGGCACTGGTGTTGTACTGAATTATGAAAGCGGTGGTCGTCAGGCACGCGTACAAGTGCGCTTTGCCAATGGTGAAAACAAATGGTTAATCGCGGCTTATGCACGACTGCATGCGGAGTAATCATGCAAAACGGTTACACCCACCCCATTTCTATCGCACCGATGATGGACTATACCGACCGTCATTGTCGGTATTTTCTGCGGCAAATCACAGAAAAAGCTTTGCTCTACACCGAAATGGTCACCACACAGGCGATCCTGCGCGGCCAGCGTGATTATTTATTACGCCACCATCCAGCTGAGCATCCCATCGCCTTACAGCTGGGCGGATCCGATCCAACACAATTGGCAGCATGCTGCCGTATCGCAACGGACTATGGCTACGATGAAATCAACCTCAATGTTGGCTGCCCCTCTGACCGCGTACAATCTGGTCGCTTTGGCCTTTGCCTGATGAAAGACCCGCAACAAGTCGCCGAATGTCTGACAGACATGCAGGCTGCCACGTCATGCCCAATCACTGTCAAAACCCGCTTAGGCGTCGACGAGCTCGATAGCGATACTTACCTACATAGTTTTATTGGCACATTGGCTAAAACGGGCTGCCAAACCTTTATCATTCATGCCCGCAAAGGATGGTTAAAAGGCCTGAATCCAAAACAAAATCGTACCATTCCACCTTTGCAATACGAGCGGGTTTACCAACTCAAACAAGCCTTTCCAACCCTGAATATTATCCTCAATGGTGGTGTTGAAACCTTGGCAGATATGCAAACACATTTGGCACACGTCGATGGGGTGATGCTGGGCCGCGCAGCCTATCACAACCCTTACATCCTGGCAGCAGTTGACCCAACTTTTTATGCCGCTACTATGCCGATTCCAACACGACAGGATATTCTGCAGCGCCTCAACGCTTATGTAGAAACCGAGCTACAACAAGGCCAAAAACTGCATCATATTTCGCGTCATTTACATGGCTTATATTTTGCACAACCCCAGGCCAAACAATGGCGCCGGCACTTAAACCAACTCAGCCAAACGGACCAACCACAACAGGCGTGGAAACAGTTGATAAAAAATCTGACATTTTTATTGATTTATTGACATAAAATAAATTATAATTCGATCATAATAACAACAATAAAGCCATAAAATTGTTTGAATCTTGTCGTAATATCTGCACTATTCCAGCCGCTGTTTGGGGAGGCATTTCCTCTATTGCGGGATGGTCTGCCAAACAAACCGCTCGGGCTTGGGACCAAGTTGAAAGAGCGGGCTTCAAATTATGTTCATGCTTTTCCCTGGCAACGATTCAAGGCATGGCCTACTTCAACATTGCGACGGACGGTATCTATCTGGTGGCAAGTTTTTGGAAAAACATGCTCACAGCCTTCCCTGATGTCTATGAAAATGGTGAAGCGGGTTACCAAACACCTGCCTGGCGTTGGTCTATTTTTGGCATGTCACTACTGGTGGCAATCTGGGGTCTGCTGGCTGAACGCTTTAGGCCTAAAAACATATCCAGAGAGATGGGAACAGAAAGCGACGCCGCCCAAGACACACGCGGGAATTACATTGGCCCTCTGAACGGCATTTATATGGTCTGGCACTGGTGGCGCAGCCTCTTTAGTGCGGCTAAAAATGGCCGACATGCGATTGTTAATCTAGTCAAAGCTGTTTTAGGCGTTCAGGGCTGGACAACGCTCGGCTTACACGCAGATGATGAAAGCACCATTGGTCAATGGGCATTGAGTGCGGCAACCCTTTATGTTGTCGCGACCTTTTCCGGCTCCTGATAGAAAAAACCAACAAAAAAGAACAAGGAACATGCACCCTGATTCTTGGTGCTGGCGCCAGTGTATTAGACGGCCTACTGGATGGCCTATATATTCCGGGCAATATTGAAATCTTTGTCTCGCTATTTGCATCGACTATGTTTGCCGCATCACCCTACGGACGCGCTGCTGCATTCCTGCCCATTATCGCACTGTCGCTTTTAGGCAAAGTCACTGAAAACATGTATGGCGGACGTGTCCCGCGATTTGGTCGCGCCTGGCATGTGGTCCGTGCATTGCTAAATGGCGCTAAAAACATGGTGCAAGCCTGCATGATGCTCACCGCCTTTTTTCTTGATAGAGATATGGACAATGTTGCGGATGATGCATTTAACACCTTAAAAATATTTGGTTACACCGCTTTAATCCTGGCAATGCTACGCGCATTAACATCGACCATCACTGCCTTCCACAGTTTACGCACAGTCAAAAATCGTGATGGTGTTGTCCCCGGGAATGGTTATCTACCGCCTGGTTCGGATCGCAGTTCCACTGGAAGTGGAGGTTCTGTAGATCATTTAGTAGCGGAAACTGTTACCATGGCATCCTCTAGCGAAGAAGAAGACTCTAGGGGTGGCAGCTTTGTTGACTCCACAGCAGCGCCTTTGCTGCCAGCAGGCCACAGAGATGGTTCAAATGGTACCTCTGATGCTGCTCATACCAGAAGGGCCGTGTTAGAGGCTGCTGCACCTGTTGGAGAAATGCCTAACGCTGTTGTGATTGATGTTGCACCAGCAGAAGTAAGAAACACAGCTACAACTACTGCTGCCACATCTCAATCAGACACTGAAACATGGGGCGAATGGGCGTCAGGTTGGTACACTTGGGCATCTGCAAAAGTATTTGGCGCATCCACTCCAGACACCCCGGCAACAAAAACGGGGTAATATGCGACGGCTCGTGTGACAGGTGCGCCAGGCTCCACCGGAGATCCTTATGCCTGCCTATCACGCCTGGCTGCTGCCGGAGGGTAATCTATTCGCGCAAAGGTCTGCGCAAAAAAACCCACCGAATGCTATCACTAACATGCGGTGGGTTTGAGGAGAAAACAACGGTCTTATTTATGACCTAAGCCACACTTAGATTAAAGACGTCAGTCCTTGTGACAAGCCCAAATCTTGCTTGGGCGGCAATACACCCGACAGCATAGCTTCATCTGCCGACTTTTGTTTTTGCTGCACCACAATCTGCACATCGGCAGCTTGATGATCACGTTTCACATACAAACGCATGGCTGTAATGGCTGCTTTAAAGGAACGCGTGGGCTCTTCTTCCAATTCACAAATACTTTGCAGCGCTTCCACCACATCATCTGCCGTCATGCTTTTATCATCCAAAATATCAATCAGCAGGGATTCATCTTCCAACAGCCAGTCGTCTGAATGAAATTCAACACATTGTTTACATTTATAAACCACACTGCCATTATAGGCCTGTAATTGTTCGGCATAATCAGCAACAGTTTGGTGCTTCATGGTTAGCACTCCTTATAGTAGGCGATAGGTTTTAGCCCCACCGGCTTTGCAATTTCTTATCTAAAATCACTTGCATCACGTAGTCTTCCATCTGGCGCTCTAAATCTCTTTCTAAAGAACGCGCTAAACGCAAAGCAATTTCGACTTGGATATGATGACCATTTTCCCCTGCACGTAATACAAGATCACGCACCATTTCTTCCAGCAGAGAGAACTGCACAACAGGATCTTCATCATGAGTAGAAATACGGTATTGATCGGTCATAGCAAACTTCCTTATATTAAAACTGTAACGAATAGGTGGTTTTTAACCACGCTTATCTATGTCGCTATCAGACCATAAGGAAAAATTGAAAAAAATGATTTTTTTACCGGTTATCTGGCTGAAATTTAAACGCCTGTAAATTCACATACGTTTCCTACAAGCAAATTTACCAAACGACCTGAAACACTTGCCCAGTCTGCAAACCTTCAACACTCTTACTATAAGCCAGATCAGCTTCAGCAGCTGGAACCGGTTTATAACCGCGAAAATAAGGCGCATATCCCGACATTGACTCAGCAATGACGGTTGGACTGACCACATTGATCCGTTGTTGATGCGGTAATTCTAGGGCTGCCGTGCGCGCAAAGCCTTACACAGCAACATTCACCATGCCAGCGCCACTGCCATAGCGAATTGGATCCATATTTAATAGACCTGAGGTTAGGGTAAACACACCACCTGCTTGTATGCGTGACTGACCGAGCAACACCAAACTCACCTGGCCTATCAGTTTGTGATCCACACCGATGCGGTACTCTGCTTCGGTCATTTCGTCTAACGGCCCAAAATGTACTTTACCCGCACAACAGACCACAGCATCAAATTCCCCAACCGCATCGTATAAGGCAACAATAGAATCCGAATCAGTCAAATCGACTTGAAAGTCACCTGACTGACTGCCCGCTGTCACAACATCATGGCGCGCACCCAACTCAGCAACTACCGCTTGGCCAATGGTACCGGTACCCCCAATCACAATAATTTTCATCTGTCTTACCCCCGTTTTTTTTGCATGGCACAGGGTAACGGGTTACACCCTTAAATGACAACGTGATTTTCTACACCGGGTTGCCTGGGATGACTCAACCTAAGACATCTCAAAAGCGTGGCGACCGGTTGGCAACGAGTGTTCGTGGATGTTAGGGGCAAGCTTGATCAGTGAGTCTGAGGCATGGATGCCGAAGCCGAGCGCCCATGGATGGATTCACCGCGTTACTGAGCAAGCTTGCTCCTAACATCCTTAGAAAAAAATACAAACTCAATAGATTGGAAAGGCCGCTATATAACTTCAGTGGTAGATGAAATTCAAAGTGAAATCCGTTTCCACTTCTGCCTGCCAGCGCAATGTTGCCTTTTGCAAACCCCCTCCTTATAATCCGCTGGATTAAAAGTAAACAGCTGTGCCCAAACGCCTTTATTCATGCGGACTACAGCTGTAAAAAGAGACTAAAAAGCCCAAAAACCCCATGCCCATAGTCTCAAAAAACAATCAAGAGGAAACAACATGCCCGCAACCATGCACTACGATAAAAGCCTGAACGAAACCCAGTCCAAAGGCCAAATTCCACTCAGCGAATACATTGCCAATATGCTACAAACCTATTTTGAAAACGTGGGTAACCAACTACCAGACAACCTGTACGCATTGATTATGACCGAAATGGAAGCGCCCCTATTAGAAGCCATCATGAAGCACACACGCTACAACCAAAGCAAAGCGGCGAAAATTCTTGGCATTAACCGCGGTACATTTCGTAAAAAACTTGCTTACTATGGCATGCTGTAGTTACACGTTATACACCCTTATGATAAGGCCTCTACTCGAGGCCTTTTTTGTCACCATCGATTAACCATGACCACCAAAACGCGTTTACTGATTCTCATCACTCGACTCCTCAGCTGGCTGCCTTTACGCGCCACTGCAGCATTAGGTGCCGGAATTGGCGCACTGATTTATCGCTGGCCCAACACGCTAAGACACCGTGTCACACGCAATATCACACGCTGTTATCCTGATTTACCACACGCCGCACAACAAGAGCGCATCCGTGCGACTTTGCAACATACCTTTCGCATGATTCTAGAAATGCCTCGGTCCTGGTGTCGAAATTCCGATACGGTGCTGCAATCGATTAAATCTATACAGGGCGAAGCAGCGGTACACACTGCATTTGCACGCGGCAAAGGCATTATTCTGCTCGGTCCCCATCTGGGCGCCTGGGAACTTGCCGTGCTGTACCTATCAAAAAGATTCCCCATGCATGCCATGTATAAACCGCAAAAAAACCCTGATATCGACCAATTTGTCTTGGCTGCACGCCGCCGTTTAGGCACGCAAATGGTGCCGACATCTGCGTCAGGCATTCGCCATTTGTACAAGGCACTCAAAAAAGGCCAGGCCATTGGCATCCTGCCTGACCATGACCCGGGCGATAAAGGTGGCGGTATGTTTGTACCATTTTTCGGTATTCAAGCTCGCACCATGAGCCTGGTTGCGACGCTGGCACGCAAAACGGGCGCACCGGTATTTTTTGGTTTTATGGAGCGCTTGCCGCATGGTCAAGGATTTAAAGGCCATTACCTAGAAGCAGATCCACAAATTTATGCAGAAGACCTAACCACAGCACTTACCAGCATGAATAACGACATAGAACGTTTGGTCAGTATTGCGCCAGAACAATACGAATGGGTGGTGCGTCGCTTTCGCAAACGCCCACCTGGCGAAGCAGATTTTTATGCGTAACAAAAATCCGCTATGCTTGTACAAATTGATTAAAATTCAAGCACAATGCAACAACTTACTTTACCACTCTCTCCCACCGCTCAACGCGAAGCACAACAGTGGGCACAAGCTGATTCCAAGCACCATTTCATCACATTAGAACACATCGACTACCCAGACCTACTGAAGCATATTGCCACGCCACCACCTCAGCTTTATGTCATAGGCAATCTGGCTTGCCTGCAGTATCCGCAACTCGCGATGGTTGGCAGTCGGCGCATGACACACTACGGCGAAGAAAACGCCTATCAATTTGCACGTGATCTGGCACAAAAAGGCCTCTTTATCACCAGTGGTTTGGCCTATGTCATCGATGCACAAGCCCACCAGGGCTGTCTTGATGCATTAGGTGCCACTATTGCAGTCTTGGGTTCTGGCATTGATCAAATCACACCCAAACAACACGTTAAGCTGGCAGAAAAAATTATCGCCACAGGCGGTGCCATTGTATCTGAATTCCCCTTAGGTATGCCTGCATTGCCGCATCATTTTCCACAGCGTAATCGGATTATTACCGGTTTAAGTCTCGGTACCTTGGTGGTTGAAGCGACGCTGAAGAGTGGTTCTTTACTGAGTGCACGTCTGGCGATGGAACAAAATCGTGCTGTTTTTGCAATTCCCGGTTCCATCCACAGCCCGATGAGCAAAGGGTGTCATCAACTGCTGAAACAGGGGGCAAAATGCGTGGAATCTTCTGCCGACATCCTGTTAGAACTGTCACCCTTGTTAGCATCTTACATAGACCAACCCACTTCAACGGCTGACTCAAAAACACCTTCAATGGCACGCCAAACCCTCGATGCTGAGCATATTGCTGTGCTAGAACAAGTTGACTATGATGTCACGCCGGTTGATAGTATAATCCGCCGCTCCCGCCAACCTGCACAGTTAGTCGCGGGGATTTTATTGACGTTAGAGCTCAACGGATACGTTAGCCATACGGCCGGGGGATACATCAAATGCAAGGACACCACGCGTGAATGAGGCCATCTTAAATCTATTAATTCAATTATTCGATCCAGGTGAAGCCATCGAACGCGCCACACATCACCCTGATGCGCAAGGTACTGTATTTTCCTCATTGGTCGACTTAGATGCAGACGATGTTATCACTGCCTTAGAATGGCTCACAGCATTCCGCAAATCTTCTGACACGGTTAGATATGTTAAAAACGCGTCACGCACTAGCTTTCGCATTTACCCGGCAGAAGAACAACGCAAAATCCCACTCGAAGCGCGGGCTTATATTCAAGCACTCAGCCAAGCCGGTATCATGGATACGCGCATGCGTGAAAACATCCTTCACCATATTATGGGTATCGACACCCACACGGTTTCATTGAAGCATGTTAAATGGATGATTCTGTTGGCTTTTTGCCACCAGCATCAATTCGACACACTGGCACAACATATGAATGATTTGGCGGAACAACTCACTCTCCATGAAGAACAGTAATTGAGGTTGGATAATGGCTAAATACGTTGTCGTCGTAGAGTCTCCGGCAAAATCTAAAACCATTAAAAAATATTTAGGCAAGGACTTTGAAATTCTCGCCTCATATGGCCATGTACGCGATTTACCGAATAAAAATGGCTCGGTTGAAACCGACAATGATTTTCATATGAATTACGAAATCATTGATCGCAACCGTAAACATGTTGATGCCATTGCCAAAGCGATGAAAAAAGCCGAAGCACTGTACCTCGCAACTGACCCGGACCGTGAAGGTGAAGCAATTTCCTGGCATGTGCATGAATTATTGCAGGAAAAACTTTTACTCAAAGACAAGCCTGTACACCGGATTGTGTTCCACGAAATCACCAAAAAAGCCGTGCAAGACGCGGTTGCCAATCCACGTACATTGTCGATGGAACTAATCGATGCACAACGTGCCCGACGCGCATTGGATTACTTAGTCGGTTTTACATTATCGCCTCTATTGTGGAAAAAAATTCGCCGTGGCTTATCCGCCGGCCGTGTGCAAAGTCCCGCACTGCGTATGATCGTCGAACGCGAATTAGAAATTGAAAAATTTGTCGCCCAAGAATACTGGACGATTGAAGCTGACCTGAGCTACCACAACCAACCGTTTGGCGCCAAACTCATTGAATGGGAAGGCAATAAACTCGAGCAGTTCAGCATTACCAACCAAGCCGATGCTGAACGGGTACAAAAATGGCTAGAAGAGCATGCAGCTGACAAAACGTTAACGGTACATCATGTTGAGAAAAAACAACGCAAACGCAATCCTGCGGCGCCGTTTATTACCTCAACGTTGCAACAAGAAGCCTCACGTAAACTGGGTTTCACCACCCGACGCACCATGCAAATCGCTCAGCAACTATACGAAGGTATTGACCTCGGCCAGGCCGGCACAGTGGGTTTAATCACCTACATGAGAACCGACTCGGTAACATTGGCGAATGAAGCCGTATTCAGCATTCGTGACTACATTAAGCAACACTATGGTGAAGACGCCTTACCCAATTCACCCCGCATGTTCAAAACCAAATCCAAAAACGCACAAGAAGCGCATGAGGCGATTCGCCCAACCGACATTAACTATCGTCCTGACAACATCCGTGCACAATTAAGCGAAGAGCAATACAAACTGTACAACTTGATTTGGAAGCGCACGCTGGCCTGCCAAATGATCCACGCCACAATTAATACCGTTGCCATAGATTTTCTCTGCGGTGAAGGCGCGAAATTTCGGTCTACAGGCTCCACCATTGCTAAGCCAGGCTTTATGCGCGTCTACCAAGAAAGCCAAGACGATGCCAAGAAAACCGATGAAGAGAAGTTATTACCGCCATTGGCGGTTGGCGATGTCGTCGATCTACTGGGTATTCAAGGTTTACAACATTTTACTGAACCACCGCCCAGGTTCAGTGAGGCTTCTTTGGTGAAAGCCTTAGAAGAACATGGTATTGGACGCCCATCTACCTACGCAGCGATTATCTCAACCTTGCAACAGCGTGAATATGCTGCACTGGAGAAAAAACGTTTTCACCCCAGTGATGTCGGCCGCATTGTGAACCGTTTCCTCACCGAGTATTTCACGCAGTATGTGGATTATGGATTCACCGCGAAACTCGAAGACGAACTGGATGCCATCTCACGTGGTGAGAAAACCTGGGTGCCGGTCCTAGAACGCTTTTGGCAACCATTTACGCAACAAATCAGCACCATTGATGCAACCGTTAAAAAATCAGATGTCACCCATGAACCGTTAGACGAAAAATGCCCAGAATGTGAGGGGCAACTGTCTATCCGCTTGGGTAAAACCGGTCGCTTTATCGGTTGCAATAATTATCCAGACTGCACCTACACCCGCAATCTAAACGAGGACGCCGAACAAGCCAAGCCTGAAGTAGTTACCGACCGCACCTGCCCACTGTGTGATTCAGAGCTGCATATCAAAACTGGTCGTTATGGCAAATTCATTGGCTGCAGTGCTTATCCGACCTGCAAACACATGGAACCTTTGCACAAACCGAAAAACACAGGCGTGCAATGCCCAGAGTGTAATAAAGGTGAGTTACTCGAACGCAAATCGCGCCGCGGCAAAGTATTTTATTCCTGCGATCGCTATCCTAAGTGCAAATACGCACTGTGGAATCCACCACTGGCGGAACCTTGCCCGAGCTGTAACTGGCCAATTCTGACCATTAAAACGACGAAACGTGCTGGCACACAAAAGGTCTGTCCACAGCCAGACTGTGGTTTTATAGAGGACATGCCGGAGTCTTAATCAAATTTAGCTAGGCTTCCAAATGCCTTGTTTTTTAATAGCTGAGTACATTTCACTAGGCGAAAGATCAATTTCTCCAGGCCATGCAATAGTGCCATATTTGACCCATACTTTAGAAAATAGTTGCTGATCTGCGAGCGCTTTAAAAACACCGGCTTTGGCACTAAAGATAAGGGATTTCATATCAACTATACCGGAAGTACCATCCATAAATTCTACTAAGAGTTGATACCCTGATAAGACCGATACACATCTAACATCATCTGGACTATTGCACACTATCTGAGGGGAGGTATCTTCTTGGGCGCTTGCTTTTGCTGACATAATGCCCAATCCTCTAATAACGCATCACGGTGCAAAAGCGCCCATTCTAACACCAGATTTTGAGCGCGCCTTGGCATCTTTGCCGCGATGACTTCTAACGTATTGATGTTAACGGTAAGTTTATAATGTGCATAGCGAGCATGGAAGTGTGGCGGCGCATGCTCATTCCAAAACATTTGTATCATGATTCCATAAAACATACTAAGCGTAGGCATAAAAAACTCGGAAAACAGAATTGATCAAAAATTATACAATTTTAGGCATTCAATGCAAACACCAAAGCGTTAACGTACGCCTTTAGGAGACCCTTGCACGCAGAAATCTTAAATAACACTACACGAAAACAACTTATCCGCATCAACATGTTGGCGTAATAAACCGGATAAATATTCGCGCATTTTGGCCTCACGCTCAGCACTGTAAGACATATGCCCAGCGCGTGACTCAAACGGCTGGCTGAACAGTTTTTCATCCGGATACAAACGCGCGACGCGTGCAAACATTTTTTTCGGGAAACGCAGTGGCCCAATGCTGACAGAATGGATAGCCTCCGGCGATAACACGGTGAAAATTTGTTGGATCAACTCGGCATAGTGTGCTTTGAAATTGACATCATCGATCAGCGGGTCCAAACGCAATCCCAATGGCCAACCCTGTTCAGCCAACTGTTGCATGGCCTGTAAACGATCCGCTACGCTGGGCACACCACGCTCATAAGCTGTGGAAATGGGCCGCGGTGTAAAGCTGAATGCGACAATAACCCGCTGGCTCACTGGCTGTTGCAATCGCTGCGAGCCATGGAGCTTGAAAAGCGAGGCGAGTAGTCCGCGATAGCTGCCGATTTTTTGGGTGAACGGCGGCACAAATGTCGGCGCATATAGCTGACGTAGTGTGCCAGAGTGAGAACAAAAAATCTTTCGGCA
>CAZIIK010000046.1:0-2432 GCA_964539235.1 uncultured Gammaproteobacteria bacterium
GCATGAAAATTAGTCTTTTTGGCTTGTGATGATCAAATTTGCATCAAAAATCCAAATGTAGAGTGCATTACGGTAGCATGCTGAAAAATGCCTTTAACAAAGGCTTGGCCGAAGGCAGAAGCTTCTCGGGTACCCTCTTAGGATCTGCTGGGCATTTGGTGTATCAACCAAACACTCAATCACGTTGATGTCAGTATTGTGCTCTTGCAACAAGGCTAAAGTCTGTCGGCTCTTGCTACAACGCGGGTTATGGTAAATTGTGTATTGCTTCATACTGTCTATCCAGGTTACTCACAAGCGAGGCGGCAATGATATACTCCGCCGACTCACAAAGTAATGCCTGTTATGCGCATGCTCTCTGCCACTGAAAAACAACGCTATGCACGCCATTTTGGCCTGCCTGACTTTGATGTCGCCACACAAGAAGCACTTAAGCAACAACGCGTTTTGCTAATCGGCGCCGGCGGCATTGGTTGCCCGGCCGCTTTGTATCTGACAGCCTGCGGCATTGGCGAGCTCGGCATTGTCGATGATGACACGATCGCCTTATCCAACCTACAGCGCCAAGTGCTGTACCAAACTGAAGACTGCGGTCAGAACAAAGTTAATACGGCGAAAACTCGCCTGCAAGCACTCAATCCACATGTCAAAATTTCCACTTATGCCACGCGCTTGCATGCTGAAAATGCACTGTCGATTGTGGCAAGTTACGACCTTGTGCTAGATGGTTCCGATAATTTTGCCACTCGATACTTAGTAAATGACATCTGCCAGCACCTCGGTATCCCGCTGTTGTCTGCCAGTATTTTCCAATTCACCGGTCAATTAGGCTTATTTAACACACCCAATGGCCCGTGCTACCGATGTGCATATCCAGAACCACCAACTCATGTGCCCAATTGCACAGACGCTGGTGTGCTAGGCGTTGTACCAGGCATTCTGAGCACCTTGTCCGTGAATGAAATCATTAAATATTGTTTAAACTTAGGCGAAAGTTGTGCAGGGAAATTACTGACCTTTGACGCCCTAAGCGCTCAACTGAACACCTACACAGTCGCACGCGATCCCAACTGCCCATGCTGTGCACAAGGCCTCTCCTTTGATCCTGATAGGCATATTAACCATGCTTGCGATACGACTCAGCCACCCGCGATCACAGAGGTGTCGGTGCAGGCCTTAGCCGATGCGCTACAGCATGATTCAGCACCCAGGCTCATTGATGTCCGCGAATATTGGGAACGCGAAATCTGCGCACTGACAGACGATCTGCACATACCTTTGGGCCAATTATTGCAGACCACGCAACTACCTTGGGCAAAAGACACCGAGATCACAATCTATTGCCACGCAGGCGTGCGCAGCTTAGCCGCCTGCCAACACCTGATGCAACAAGGCTTTACTCAAGTTTCTAGCCTACGCGAAGGCATCCGCGGCTGGATTCAACAGATTGACCCCACTATGCAGGATTACTAGCAATACTGAGTTGACGCATCTGCCAGCGCCAGCGCCCCAGCAATACAAATGCACTGCTAATCCGCGCAGCACTTGAGCCCACTGCAGTGCCAATAGCGCCCAAATGTAGACCGAATCCAAACAAGCCAGCCAACGGTAACATCAACAGCCAATTACTGATTAGGCTGACGCCCATTGGGAACTTAGTATCGTATATCCCTCTCAATGCACCACACAACATATTCGTCACGCCACCAAAAAACATGGAAACAATACGGATCAGCAATAACCATAGGGTTAAGGTATAAATATGCTGCGCATGCGGCGCACCGAAATGAATAAAAACACCAGCCAATGGTCGGTGGAATATCGCAAAAATCAGGCCAATCAAACCGGTAAACACGATAGCCATTAACGCCCCAGCAAACCCTAAGCGGCGCACTTGTATCCAATTTTTTTCGCCATAAGCATGCCCAACCCTAACCGCAGCCGCTTCGGA
This sequence comes from uncultured Gammaproteobacteria bacterium, assembly GCA_964539235.1. GTDB lineage: Bacteria > Pseudomonadota > Gammaproteobacteria > Francisellales > CACEW01 > CAZIIK01. The sequence goes on from CAZIIK010000046.1 coordinate 1,952, forward strand.
TAACCCAACAATCGGCATGATGGCAAACAAAATATATTGACTCGACACCTGACTACCCGCTAAAGCGACCGGACCTAACCAGCCAATCATAAAAATTAGAAACCGCAGAGACAGCATTTCACTGGCAATCTGGGCGCTAATCGGCATACCGAACCGCAGCACTAACTTAAACCACTGCATCCCCCGGCAGTAAAAGCGAAAGATAGGACCAAAAGTCCGTAAATGTTTGAGGGCAAAGAACGCTATATTGCAACAGTAAATGCTGCTGGAAATTAACACGCCCAGACCCACGCCTTGCACTCCAATCTTGGGAAAGCCAAAAAATCCTAAACCAAACCCTAGTGTGAAAAACGTGGCGGTTATGGTGCTGAATGCTGCGGTAATCATCAGAATATGCTGCTTTTTAATGCCTGCTAAGAATTGGATACATACCGTTCCAAGCAGAACCACCGGCAATTGGAAAGCTGCAAAATGATAATAC
>CAZIIK010000047.1:0-43822 GCA_964539235.1 uncultured Gammaproteobacteria bacterium
TAGCTCAGCAGCCAAATTTCCTGTAACATTTTGCATGTGGCGTATCTCCTATTTTTGTTGACTTATTTTTGCTGAAAATAGACAACAGGATACGCCGCTTCACTCACACTGTCATACACCAGAAATTATCATAACTCCTCACTTGCTTCAACACATAGTGCTGATGCGTTGCCAGGTTGGTATAAGACACATAAGCATGATTAACCCGCACACGCCGAATAGAAAATGGTATAGGCTTAGACGCTTGTTGTGGTGTTGCTTTAGATATCTCATGTTCATCTGATTGCTCATGCTTAGGTGGCGTAACATGAGGGGTTGATGCAATGCCTTTTGGGGGTGTGAATGTCCAGTTATTACGCCTTGCATCCAATTGCGTGAGATATAAACGAAAGCCGTTGAGCGCCACACTGCCAACTTCAATATGCCCCCACAGTAAAGACCACACCTGCACACTGACGCTAGCACTGTCTATTCGCGCGAAAATTTTATCCGGATAGCCCTTGGGATTCAGTAACTGTGCAGTGCCAATATTCAACGCAATACTGGGGAAAAAGTGCCAAGTGATAGCACCAGAAATCACCAAGTGACGGCCGGTTTATTGATAAACTGCACGCTCAATCTGGCTTTTATAGTGATTTGGGTCAACCCATTTCGCAATCGCAAACCCTGCGATCACGCAGGCTAAAATTAAGACCAAGAGACACCAGAAAATAACTTTCAACACACGCCGCATTAGATTAACACCTCAGTGATTTTTCAGCGCACGAGTCTAACAGGACTACCTATAAAAATCTTCAGTGGGCAATGGATCTCTTATAGAAGAAATCACACTCATTGAACAACTCTATTTAACTAATAAACGGAAAAGTAAATCAATTGCCTGACTGCAGTCTAGGTTTTCATATCAATCTCAGCCATATACAAAAAGATAAGCGCATGGCAAAGTTCTGGTTAAATCCTGTTGAGCTAGCAAAGTCACTTCGTTTTAACGCAACTGAATTAAATCAACTCAGAAAACACATCACAGAACATGAAAAATACCTCTTGGAGAAATGGAATGCATACTTCAACAATTGATGCCACCCCTCGCAGAGCGCATCACTTTTAACAACGACATTTTTACCGTGCATCTCAAAGATGCGAGAAGCTTGTCCGTGCCTCTTGCATGGTTCCCAGTGCTTGCTAATGCCTCACCAAGTGAATTGGAACATTATGAACTATTAGGTGATGGCGAAGGGATACACTGGGCTGATTTGGATGAGGATATTAGTGTGAAAGGACTTTTACTGGGTCAACATGATAAGGTCGCCTGATGGAATCAAATCAGGCACTCACAAATGTTGTGCGTGACACTTTTAGCAATTGTGCCGTAAACCATTGCTACTCATGACAGTTTATTAGCCTTAACCTTTATTCACCTGAAACAACCGATAAAAATTCTCAGTTGTCTGCTGACAAACCGTCTCATAATCAATGCCGCGCAACGTCGCCAACTGCTGCGCCACATAATGCGTATAGCCCGGTTGGTTGGCCTTACCACGATACGGTGTTGGCGTTAAATATGGCGCATCGGTTTCAACCAAAATCCGATCCAAGGGCACCTGCTTGGCAACGGCCTGTAGTTCTTCCGCTTTTTTGAACGTCAAAATACCAGAAAACGAAATATAGAATCCCAAGTCCAAACCGGCTTTTGCCATTTCCCAACTTTCCGTAAAGCAATGAAACAAGCCAGGACCGGCATCAGTGGCTCTCAAAATGGCCAAGGTATCTTCACGTGCGGCACGTGTGTGAATAATTGTCGGCAAATTAACCTGCTTCGCAGCGGCAATATGCGCCTCAAAACGCTGGTGTTGCCAACGCATATCTGCACCCGGTTCATTGCGATAATAGTCCAAGCCAGTTTCGCCAATCGCGATCACTTTGGGATGCTGTGCATATTCACACAGCATCTCCACCGTAGGCTCTATGCCCGCGGTTTCACAGGGATGTTTACCGACAGAGGCGTACACGTTGTTATGTTGTTCTGCTAATGCTATGACCGCTGCCGCATTCTCCATGTCGACACAGACCGACAACACTTGCTGCACATCTAAAGCCTTCGCTTGCTGCAAAACCTGGTCCATATCACCACCTAATGCTGCAAGATCCAATCGGTCCAAATGGCAATGTGAATCAATTAATGTGGGCATCCGTCACCCTCCTACATTCTGTCAGGTGCACTAACACCCAATAAATCTAAACCATTGCTGAGCACCTGGCGCACAGCATCAATTAAACATAAGCGCACTTGGCGAATGGTCGCATCATCGACCAAGAAAACCTGTTGGTTGTAATAACCATGAAATATCGTCGCAAGCTCTTTTAAGTAATACACCAGCAAATGCGGTTCATGTTTTGCCGCCGCATGCTGAATCAGTTCAGGATATTTGGCTAACTGCGACAACAAATCGATTTCTTGTGGCTGCGTCAATAATTCTAACTGTGTTAAACCCACTGCGGCATCGTAGTCGTAACCTTTTTCAGCCAGCTGATCAAATACACTGCAAATACGCGCATGTGCATATTGGATGTAATACACTGGATTTTCATTGGATTTTGATTTCGCCAAATCTAAATCGAAATCTAAATGCTGCTCACAACGACGCATCAAATAAAATAACCGCGCTGCATCCGTGCCAACTTCTTCACGCAATTCACGCAAAGTCACAAACGAACCACTGCGTGTTGACATTTGTACTTGCTCACCGCCGCGATAGAGCACCGCAAACTGCACCAACGGCACGACCATACGCTCAACTGCCAAGCCAAAAGCCTGCATCAAGGCTTGTAAGCGTGGCACATAGCCATGATGATCGGCACCAAACACACAAATAATTTCATCAAACCCACGTGAAAATTTATTCAACATATAAGCTGCATCAGATGCGAAATACGTGGTTTGACCGTTATCACGCACCACAACCCGGTCTTTATCATCACCAAATTGTGTCGAACGGAACCACTGCGCACCATTTTTTTCATACAGAAAATACGCGGCTTGCAAGCGTTGTAAGGCTTCAGCTAAAGCACCATCATCCATTAAAGACTGTTCTGAAAACCACATTTGATAATCAACCTGAAAATCTGCTAGGTCAGTTTTGATATCCGCAATCACCGATTGCAATCCAAAAGCATGTAACAGCGCATAATCAGCAGACAATGTATGTTTGGCATAGGCAATTCTGGCGTCTAAGCACAATTCTGGCTCTGCAGTTTGATCCATATCAGCCACCACGTTATTCCAATCAGCTAACGTGGTTTTGCAAAAACGATCACCTTCTTGCTCGTACAGCTGGCGCGCAATATCAATAACATACTCACCTTGATAACCATTGCTAGGCAACGCGACCGCTTCACCCGCCAAGGCTAAGTAACGACACCAAACACTCATCGCCAAGATATCCATTTGGCGGCCCGCATCGTTGACATAGTATTCACAATGCACATCATGCCCTACCGCGCGTAGTAAATTGGCCAGCGCAGAACCATGCGCAGCACCTCGGCCATGGCCAACATGCAGCGGCCCTGTCGGATTGGCTGAAACGAACTCCAAATGGATGCGTTTCGCTTTTTCTGCAGCGCTACGGCCGTAATGGTCGCGCTGTTGTAGAATCGTCTGCACCACCGCTTGTTGAGTGGCTGAGACCAAATAGAAATTAATAAACCCTGGCCCAGCTATTTCAACACGCTCCACCACATCCACCGCTGGCAACCGCTGGCAAATCTGCTCTGCTAATTGGCGCGGTGGCATACCGGCTTGTTTAGCCAATATCATCGCCACATTACAGGCAAAATCCCCATGCTGTTTTTGTTTAACGCGTTCAATCTGCAACGCTGACGGTGGATCAGCAATCACACCCTGGGTAACTAAAGTAGCCAAAGCTGTGTGAAGCGCGGTTTCCAGTGATTGTTTCATAAGGATTCAAAGTGCATTGCCAAAAAGGAGCATAAGGATACTCGCTTCTGCGGGCTGAATCTATGCCTGACCTGAGATGATGTTGTCAGACAATAGTTGCTGCACGATATAATAATGATCGTCATGCATCTGGGTACGCAGTTCTGTTTGGCGTGTCAATGGAAACCAAAAAGCTTCTAACGCGTCGTCTGCTGCATTCACCGTGGGAAGATTATTTTCAGCGAGTAGAAATAACCCAGCATGTGTAATCACCCGACCAATTTGTGAGCGATCATGGTGATCAAATACCCGCAGCGTCTGTAAGGCACTTTGTAGCTTTTTATCTGCTACTTCAATGGCTGTTTCTTCACGCAATTCGCGCACAAGACCTTGATAGACCCATTCATTGGCTTCTAGAAAACCACCTGGTAATGCCAACAAATTCTGCCCAGGCGGGTATTTACGCCGCACCAGCAAAATATGCTGCTGACAGATCACTACCGCATCTGTTGTGCTGAAAATCACTGGATACGGCGTGCCGGACCATTCCGCTTGATACTGGGTAATGCACTGATGTTCACGCTGTAACCGCCGATAATCAGCTTGCTGTTCATAGTCACGCAGAAAGTTTTGCGTCACGGTTGGCAATTGATCACACAGCTGAGCGTTATCCCATAAATCACCAGCCAACCAAGCTTGACGCAAGGGTGTGGCGCTGATCTGACGAAAATGCGGTAACGACAAGAACCGCCATTCTGGAAAACTGGCCAGATAATAAGTGGAGGCATCTTTATCGTGTGCGACCAAAGCCACATCTAATGGTGCTTGAGCATACTGATGCACCGCTGCACGGACGCTTTGATTCCACAGATTTTCGTCGTACATCACATCTTCAATGGGCATGAAATGGACGCGCGCCAGGTAATCGTCTTGCAGCGCCGCTAGATTGTCTCGAATCAATTGGCAACGTTGCTCAAACGAAAAAGGATTCTTTACTGTCGGCGCACGATAAGCTGAACCCACCAAAATCAACACCTGTTCACACTGTGCTAACGCCTGTTCAATCATATATAAATGCCCCAGATGCACAGGCTGTAAACGGCCAATAACCACGCCATAGGGAATCATTATCGGTTCATTTTCTTTCATGGTTACCTGGGGTAGAGAAAATTTCGCCACAGCTTACCGAAATCCCTTATAAGCCGCTACTCAGTGCATTGAATTGACTGCACCAGAGTGTTATTGCATTCAAAAAACAAGTCCTGTACCATGCGCCTCCACGTCGGGGTATAGCGCAGTCTGGTAGCGCGCTTGCTTTGGGAGCAAGATGTCGGGGGTTCGAATCCCTCTACCCCGACCATTCATCAAAAATCCATTCTGGATGCTGGTAAATGGTCATACTCCAAATTCTTACACAGCAATGTATTCCTAAACACGTGCAGCTTTAGTTTAACATCCACTCAATGAATGATTTTATTTGATCAGATTGCCTTTAATTGTGTTTCAGTCAAACCAGTAACACGCATGATTTTTTCAATCGGTTCATTATCTGCAAGCAGATTACGGGCAACTGCTTCAATGCCTTTTTCAATGCCTTCGGCCAGATATCTTGGTTTGGCTTTTTGCATGCCTTCGTCGATCCATTGTTGAGCGACAGTTTTCATATCACCTTCCAGTTCATATTCATGGCTAATAATTGTACCAGATAGCACGCTTTTTTCTATGCCCGAATGATTAGCCAAATAGCGAATGAGGGTTTGTCTGGCAAAGCTATCATAAGTTTTAATAGTACGACTAATAATGCCCAAGTGGGCATCGACATTTTTTTCAGCGACATGTTTTAAAATACATTCAAGCCCCGCTATATAACCGTGACTTAAGATCTCTTCGTGACTAAATCTTGAAAGGTCAATGAATTGTGTTGTAAACGCAAATTGCTTGGACAGTTCAATATTTTGAAAATACTCAAGTATGTCAAAGCTATGGCTAAAAGGTTTCCTGTTAGCGTAGTAGATAATACTAACCACCAAAGGTAGTTTTTTAACCCCCTGATTGCGCTTAATGAAATCTAACAAATAGCTAGTTTGATAGTGCCTAGTACGCACAATAATGGTTAGATCATCAGTTGTTTGGAACTCAAGGTGAACAAAACATGTACCCAACTTGCCATCCTTAAACTTGAACGTAAATGTTAAGTCAGAAAGCTCTTTTTGCTTATCATTATTTTTATGTTGCTGTCGTATATGTTCAACATTAGCAGAATCAAGTTCGACATGATGCCAGTCAACTAGTGGCACTAAACCCTGTGGCATATGTTGTTTCAGAACAGGCACTGAGAATTCTCGATTAGTTAACAGATCTTTCAATATACGATCATGCTGGTCTGGCATGTTGCTTTCCTGTGGGTTAGATAGAGGATGGTTATAATGAAAAAATGTGTAATGACGCTTGTTAAGAAGGTCGTATATATTTTAAACCATTCTGGTTAAAAAACATACAGAATTTATCACCATGCTCTTGTAAACAGAAAAAGTGACATTTTAACTTTAGTGACATTTTAACTTTGCAGAAGTCAGGGGTGATTAATTTGCACCTATAGTGGTCATACTCCAACCATTGTTCCGCTGTCACATTGTGATAGAGTGTGACGAAATTTTTTTCAGCCTTCCTTCAGCGCATGCCTACCCAAAAGCCGTTTTATGCGTTTTCCAAATTTAGATTGCTACTGGTCTTACTGGTACTGCTGATCGCTATTGTCGCCGTTTGGGTGCGGATTTTTTATCTCGATACCGCTGACAAAAAATTTCTGGTTGGCCAAGGCAAGCATGAATCAATCCATTACGTAAACATCCCGCCTATGCGCGGCAATATTTTTGACCGTAATGGTGTACCACTGGCTGTGAGTACATTTCTAGATAATGTTATTTTTGATCCTAAAGTCCTGAATCAATACCCACAGTATTGGCCTAGAATTGCTGAAGATCCGCTATTTAACTTAAGCATGAGTCAAGTGAAGGCATTGATCACGCAACGCCCACACTCACGCTATCAAATCGCACTCAAAGGTGTGCCACCACAAAAAGCCAAGCAAATCATGGCGTTAGATATTCCTGGCATTTATTTGGAACCACACCCCGCGACCTTTTATCCATTGGGTGCGGCAACAGCACAACTGGTAGGGTTCACCAATATTAATAACGAAGGCCAAGATGGGATCGAGCTCAGCCAAGATCCAGTCTTGCGTGGCACGATGGGGCGCGCTGAAACACTAAAAACTGCCATTGGCCAAACCATCGGTATTGTCGCCTATTTGATTCACCCTAGCCCTGGGTACAACGTCACACTGAGCATCGACAGTCGCATTCAATATGTCGCTTATAAGGCCTTAGCGGAAAAAGTTATTGAAACGCATGCTAAAAGCGGCTCAGCAGTTGTGCTGAACCCAAAAACAGGTGAAGTCCTGGCCGCGGTAAGTTATCCAGATTTCAACCCAAATGACATCAGTGATCGCACAGGACACGGCGTGCGTGACCGTGCCATTACAGACACTTTTGAACCGGCCTCTACTGTTAAAGTTTTGACCCTGGCGGTGGCACTAGCCAGTGGCAAATACACGCCGACCACGCCGGTTGATACCAATCCTGGCTATTATTTTATCCACGGCAATCGGGTACGAGATGATGCGAATTTTGGTGAAATCGACGTCACCAAAGTTCTGACCAAATCCAGTAACGTCGGTGTTTCTAAAATCGCCTTGTCATTACCGCATCACGAAATTTATAACATGTTCCTCAAGGCAGGAATTGGCAGTTCACCTGGCGGTGATTTTCCAGCTGAAGCATCAGGTGTGATTCACCCGTATAACCGCATTGGCTTATTTGAATTTGCTACTATGACGTTTGGCTATGCCATTTCTATGTCAACACTCCAGCTCGCCAAAATGTATGGCGCCATCGCCGACGGCGGTGTGATTCGACCGGTCTCCTTTATTAAAAAAGCCCAACCTAATCCGGGCAAACGCATTATGTCGAAACCTGTCGCCAAACAGTTAATTCAAATGTTAGAAACTGTGGTGGGACGCCATGGCACGGGTATTTTGGCAAATATCCCTGGCTATCGGGTTGCCGGCAAAACCGGCACATCACATTTGGTTGGACCCCATGGTTTTTACCGCAATCGTTTCAATGCAATCTTTATTGGGCTAGTTCCAGCTGATAATCCACGTGTTGTGATTGTGGTACGTATTAACGACCCACGGGGTCACTTTAATGGCTTTGGTGGTGTGTCAGCTGCTCCGGTATTTGCAAAAATCGCCCTGGCGTGCATGCATATTTTAGGCATTCCACCGACCAAGGATCAGATTAATCAGGAATTATTCCGCGACCAAAAACGCTGGATTCGCGCGATTAGTCACGCGTAAACGCATAAAGATCCACTCCGCTTTCTCAAGGATTATGGCATTACAATTCTGTACAGCATCAATCTTCGTTATCATGCGCGCCGCTCAACATCACAAGGAAGAGATTATGAGTTTTACGATTATGTTTGTGGATGATAGCGACACAGAAGTCGGAGCCTTCAAAAGATTTCACAGCCTGACAAATGACACTCAAAAACCAGACGTTAAAGTAGGCGATTTTTCTATCGAACATCATAAAACAGCAGGCGCCGAATTTTTCATCCCGAGAAGCGGTGCACAAGCCACTGCTTTATATAAAACCTTGCATGAAACAAATACCACCGTCCATTTGATTTATATGGACAATCAAATGGACGGCACTAATGCCGGTGAACGGGCCATTAAAACAATTCGCGCATTAGAAGAAGGCTGGGGCATTAATTCCTGCCCGATTCATTTTAATACATATGCACCTGAGAGTGTGACAGATGCAGGCATTAAGGCAACCGTATTGGGCACCAGTAAATGTCGTTCAAAAGCTGACTATCGAGCCGTGATGAGCAAAGTACCTGACGCACCTGATTTATTACCTGCAGCCAAGCCAAAAGGCATAGTTGAAGTCAAAGAAGTTGACGCAGATGCCGCTAAACAGGCTGCTAAAACTGCAGCCCTTTTAGCCAGTCTAACCTCGGGTCGTCAGCCACGCTAGGCAAGAAAGCCCACAGCTACCGCCTCTACAATGACTAAGGGTCCGTAGCTAAACGCCAAATCCTGCCAGACTGATTAATACCGCTTGAATAGTGGAAAATAATTTAGGATGGCGACGCTCATATGTTTGAAAACGTTCTTTGGCCTCCTGTTCAGCCAAGCCGACCAGTTCAGCATCTTGCTCGGGTCTGAGAATCTTCAACGCCGTGGCATGCGCATAAGCGGTTAATTCTGCCGCTTACGCATGCGCATCGGCGGTCACAGCTTCCAATTGTACTTTTACTTCTTGCAATAAATCTTGCAAATGCTGCTTTTGGGCAGCATCTAAATGATCTGCTCGGGCAATTTCACGCGCTAATTCAACAATTTTTTCGGTGGACATCAGTTAATTCCTTACGATAAAACGACCAATCAAACTGCGGCCCGGGGTCCCATTTTCGACCCGGCGCAATGTGCTGGTGACCGGTAATGCGCTCCATGGTAATGGCTGGATATCGCGATTGCAATGTAATCGTCAAATCGACTAATGCTTGATATTGCAGCGCAGTAAACACCTCTGACGCCGTGCCTTCTAACTCCACACCAATTGAATAATCATTGCAGTTTTCACGGCCTAAAAAACTTGATTTCCCAGCGTGCCAAGCACGTGCTTCCGTTGACACATACTGAATAACATCACCATCACGCCGAATTAAAAAATGACTGGAAACTTGTAAATTTTCTAATGCGGCAAAGCTTGCATGCGCTGACAGGTCTAGGCGATTTAAAAACAAATCCGTAATCGCTGAGCCACCAAATTGACCTGGTGGCAGACTAATAGCATGCAGCACCAACAGATCAATCGTTACTGCTGCTGGCCGCGCATTAAAATTCGGTGAGGGTTGATGTTGAATACCCGACAACCAACCCGCTTCGGTTAAATGACTCACAAGCGATGAAACAACCCTAATTTTATGCTACTGCATATTTTATAGTGCTTGCACGATATGCCACAATGCTCGCACCTAATACATACGCTGCACTGAAGTTTATGTCTCATCATCACCATGGCCATGGGCATTGTCATCATCAAGCTCCAACTGATGGCTTTAACCGCGCATTTATGATTTCGATTGTCGCGAATTTAGGCTACACCCTAATCCAGTTTTTCTACGCCTATTGGGCACACTCCACCAGTTTATTAGCCGATGCCGGTCATAATCTCGGTGATGTATTGGGGTTGGCCATGGCTTGGATTGCCAGCTTACTGCTGCAGAAACAGGCCAGTGCGCGTTACAGTTATGGGTTTAAAAAAACCACGATTCTGGCTTCCATCCTCAACGCCCTGATTTTGATTTTTACCTGCGGTTTGATTATTCGTGAAGCAATTGAAAAATTCATTCACCCCACTGAAATTGCCGCATTAGCCGTCGCACTTGTCGCTTTTATCGGCATCTTGGTGAATGCAGGCACGGCCCTGCTATTCATGCGCGGTCGTAAGTCTGATCTGAATATTAAAGGCGCTTTCCTGCACTTGGCATTTGATGCCCTGGTATCACTGGGTGTTGTGATTGCCGCCGGCTTGATTTATTGGACCGGTTGGCAATGGATAGATCCAGTTGTCGGTTTAGTGATTGCTGCCGTTATTTTGCGGGGCACGTGGGGTTTACTGCGCGACTCAGTTAATTTGGTGATGGATGGCGTACCACGCAATATCGACAGCCTAGCCGTTAAGCATTATCTGGAAAATTTGCCTGGCGTCACCGAGCTGCATGATCTACATATTTGGGGATTGAGCACACAAGAAAATGCCTTGACAGCGCATTTAATCATGCCGAAAAATCCTTTAACTGATGCAGAGCGTCGTACCTTAAATCAGGCCCTTAAGCAACAATTCAATATTCATCACACCACCATTCAAATTGAACATGGCAAGGAGGTTGTTTGCGATGCCCACCAACACTGCTAAACGTGTCGGAATCCTGGCCACTGGATCAGAAATCACCAGTGGTGAAATCCTCAACACCAATGGTCGAGAAATTGCCCAACAACTGCAGGCAGAAGGTATTGTCGTTGGTGAACATGTCGTTGTCGACGATCAAGCGGACAATCTAAAGCGGGCGATGCAGTTTTTACTGCTGCACCATGATGCCATGATCACCATTGGCGGCTTAGGCCCAACCTCAGATGATCGTACCCGCTTTGTGTTAGGCGATATAACGGCTGAACCATTGGTTGAACACACTCACAGTTGGGCGCGTATTGAGGCACGACTGACAGCTCGCAATGTGCGTATCAGCCGCAGTAACCGCCAACAAGCTTTATTCCCGGCCACAGCTGAAATCTATACCAATACGAATGGCACAGCCGATGGCTGCAAATGGCCGTTGTATCAGAACAAATCGATTTACTTATTACCCGGCCCGCCGAAAGAATGCTTGCCATTATTTGAGACTTATATTGTGCCGGACTTACAAGCATCTGGGTTTTGCTCAGGTAATCGCCTCTATCGCTGGCGTTTAACACAGGTGTCTGAATCGAGTGTGGCTGAATTACTGGAAGAACAAATGGCAGACTACCAGCTCAACTTCGCCTATCGCGCGGCCTACCCTTATCTAGATATAAAACTTATGCTTGATCCACACGCGGCTGAAACTGTTGAAATCACGGCACAAATTGATGGATTACTCGATAAACTGGGACATGACAAAAACATAAAAATATGAAATAATGTCACATTAAAATATAATTATTGACCTTTACACAGGCTACCTAGAGCTCTTACGCCACTGACTGGCGTCGCCCTAACACGCAACATCACGAACATCCGCACGGCCTTTTCCGTAGCAAAAGTCCCCGCCGAATTACGTAGCGACTTATTGGCCGTACTGTCGACAACCGCCGCACGACATGACTTTTTACTGGACAATGCCACCGCTGCTGAACAGCACCAGTTGATGCAGCAACTCCTGAATACATTGCAACAACACGCTGCTGATCGCGGCCTGCCCTTAACACGGGAATTCATGCGCACACAACATGCAGAAATTACCGCGGGCATGTCAACGTGGATGCGTCAGGTAGATGCTCGCCACCGTCACCATCTTGATAGCATATATGGCGCTTACCAAGCAGAAGGGATTGTTGAAAGTCTCTGCCATGAAGGTGAAAATGCTGAAAAAGTTTGGGGTAGCTAAGCTGATGTCCGCTATTACTTAGCCGATCGCATGACCTTGCCAGAAAAAATACGACAACCTGGCACCTACATCCTACCACCAGTCGATATCAGCAGTGGTGCCAGTGCCATGCAACATCATCTCGAACTCGCCCTTCGCGCCTCAAAAGATTTGGCAGGACCTGTAGAACTGCGTATTCCTGTTTGCCATAACCGTAATCACTGGCGCTTGGCACGTGTGACTGTGCAGCAAGGTGCTGTTAAATCCGCGCATATCTGGGATTCCATGTCCGGTCGCACACAGACAGATAGCAGCAGTAAAAATTTGGCTACAGCAATTCAACGCGCCCACCGAGCTCAAGGCGAACCCGCTTATGCAAAACCGGTCAAAATACGCTATGCACGTTTGCAACGTAATGGGCATAGTTGCATGGATTACTGCTTACAACGCGCTGAAAAAGATGTCGGTCTGACCACACCTTTAACTCATGCCTCAACAGCACCTGCGATGCGCCGGGCCATTACACACCGCATCCGTCCACGCATTACGGCAGAAACACGCCGCTCTGCCCAATGGGCACGCAGCCGGCGCCAAGCAGACAGCACTAAAACCTACACACCTAGTTTTGTTCAACGCCTCAATCGTTGGGTCAATCAACTCTTAGATGAAGTCCCACAGGCCGCCTAACCAGACGCACGCGCTGCTATTGAACGTGAAATTGATACGCGTTTAAAAGCTATCTGTGCATGTGCAGATCAAGGAAAACCTGCAGCTGATGTATTAGCCGCAGCCCAACCATTAGAAAATTTAGGTCGTGGCAATCCGTGTACGTTTCGCACGGTTACGACTAAAGCGGCAGAAAGAGCAGCAGTAGCACAACCACCGAACACGCCGACAATGAGTGTATAGCTTGTTCCACAAAAGGAACCTGAGCTTGTCGAAGGGTGGTCCATGAGCCTGTCGAAGGGCCGTCAATGCTTCATCTAAAATGTTAACAAATAGAGGACTTAGCGTGGAAAACTCCAAAAACATATGGAGAATGAAACAATTTTATGAAACCTATATCGATCATAAAAAGCAAGTTGATCGGAGCCTTCAAATTAGCCACTCTAATAACAAGAAGTTGATTGCAGATAATTAAGCCAACTTCAAATTTGAAGGAATCATGATATGCAGATTAAGTATTATAAAAAGCTTCCCGAGAAGCTCCAAAAACAAAGGGAATGCGGTGCTGTAGATTACGAAACGTCTCATGGTGTTAACGTTAGCTATACTCATTATGGTTAAAAGAATTGCCAAGCCTAGTTGCTGATGCTGAGGTCACAAAAATGATTGTTAATTTAGAGGCTTCAACAGAAAATAATCCTTTCCAGTTTTCGTCATATGGAATGACCTCAATAATTTGTTTTCTTTTATCTTTCATGCTGCTTCCATCACTTGGGATAATATGCGTCTTGCAAGTGCCGCAAAAACTGGATTAGTGTTTTTGTAGTAAGGAAACATAATGGCCGCAATTGATAAAGCCCAACCTTTTCCCCGAAGCTGGGTGTTTTCATCTATATTCTGAAGCTGTTCTTTAAAAATAATCCGACTTTTTTGTTAAATAACGCCCAGGCAATGATGAGATCACAAGCTGGGTCGCCAAGCCCCACATCAGAGAAATCAATCACCGCAGAGAGTTTTTGATGATCGATCAGTATATTTCCAGGCAATACATAGCCATGAATCCATATCGGGTTATGTTGCCATCTTGGTAGGTCACAGAGGCTCTGCCAAAGTTGCGTTAGCTTTACAGTATCAAATTCATCACCAAGCCTTGCTATTTCCTGTCTTGTTTGTTGATCCATGTTTTTTAGTGGCATGCCACGCCTTGATTGGGGTGCACCCTCTATCAAGGGTGCTGTGTGAAACTCATTTAAAAATTTGGCTAGTTCTATTGCAAGCCACTTGTGTTCATCTTCTGTTTCAAAATCAGGGTTATTCCCAGTGTAATAGTGAGTGATCAGCCATGGCCAAGGATAGTTTTTTTGATGGAACGCCATAAAAGATAGGTTCTGAGATGGGTGTCTTAAGGTGTGGGGATAGGTGCTTAAGCCAACGCCATTCTTTTTCAATTCCAAGGGTGGCTTCAATACGAGGCAATCGGACAACAAGCTCATAGCCCAATTGATACAATGCATGCACAGTTCCGCTGGATGGCATGCGCTTCAATGGTATGTGGCCATATTGGCGACACTGTTGTTTTATCAGACTACGTACTATCACCTCGCTAATGTCTAATTCATTTGCATGCATTTTTCCCATTTTTTCATCCATTGTGTTTCTTGAAGGCAAGACGATGGAGACCAAGCATTGTGCCATAATAGATATTAGCAAACGCCAGTGCATCGGATTCTTGGTATTGTCCTAAAGTGATATTTTCCATTATTTCCTAGTTCTCTTAATAGGATTTCTAGCATGTGTTTCAAGTGATTTATGAGGGCAAATCGATTGAAGCGCATCTTGCTTGGAAAAATCCTCGATGACGTCACGAGTTGCTTTGGCAATAATCACTTGATTAGGTTTTGCATCCTTTGTGTCTTGTGTGTAATAGACCGATAAAACGATGGGCTTGCAGTGCGGTGGGTAAATCACCGCGATATCATTGGTTGTACCGTAGCCTCCTGTCCCTGTTTTATCGACAACAATCCAGTTTTTAGGAACGCCCGCTCGTATTCGAGCATGACCAGTTGTATCGTTAATTAACCAGGCGACTAACATTTTACGTTGCTTTGGCGCTAATACATGACCTAACGCAAGTTTTTGCAAGCTGTGTGTCATTGCCTTTGGTGTAGAAGTATCCCGTTTATCGCCAGGAATAGCCGTATTGAGCTGAGGCTCCCAATGAACCAGGTAAAACTTCTTGTCGCCAATACTTCTAGCAAATTTTGTTACACCATTTGGCCCGCCAAGCTTCGCCATTAAAAGGTTAGCAGCATTATTATCACTGTAACTTACCGCAGCTCTACACAAATCTTTGACGGTCATTCCTGTTTTGATATGCGCTTTAGTGATTGGCGCATATCCCGATTTTGTAATATCAGCTTTGGAGTAGTGTATAGCTTTATTCAACAGTAATGGGTCTTCCATGCTGTATTTCAAGATTGCGCCAACTGTCATTGCTTTTGATGTACTACAGACTGGGAACCGCTGTGTTGCATGATAGGCAACGGTATTGCCATTAGCTGTATTAACAGCAAAGACGCCAAGCCTACCACCATATTCCTGCGCCAGTACTGACAACTGATTTTGTATCGAAATGGCTTTGTTTGGCGTATGTGCAAAACCACTGATTGGGCTAGAGCATAATGCTGTAATTATTGTGCTGATAACTAAGGTTGGCAAGCTAATAGAAGCTATCATCTTTTTTACGCTCATATATTCTCTAAGCCCTGTGACTTCAAATAATGTGGTCTTGAACCACTTGGAAAAAGTAGGCCTAAAATAACTTGACCGAGCTGACGGCCCTTCGACAAGCTCAGGGACCTTTTGTGGAAGCCAAGCTTGCTTCAAGAGCACCCAACCAAAAGCTGATACCTCTGATTAACTCGTCCCACCAACCGTCACTTCATTAATCCGCAAGGTTGGCTGACCCACGCCGACAGGCACGCTTTGACCATCCTTACCGCAAATACCCACGCCGTGATCTAAGGTCAAATCATTGCCCACCATGGTGACACGCTGCAAAGCAGATGGCCCATCGCCAATTAAAGTGGCTCCTTTCACAGGCTGAGTCACACGGCCTTTTTCAATTAAATAGCCTTCGCTGCCCACAAACACAAATTTTCCAGAGGTGATATCAACCTGCCCGCCACTAAAATTCACGGCATATAGCCCTTTGTCGACTGAAGCAATAATCTCCGCCGCATCATGCTCACCGGGCAACATATAGGTATTCGTCATACGCGGCATTGGCAAATGGGCATAGGACTCACGTCGACCATTGCCCGTCGACTGCGCACCCATTAAGTGCGCATTATGTTTGTCCTGCATATAACCGACTAACTTACCCTGCTCGATCAAAGTGGTGCATTGTGTGGGTGTACCTTCATCATCAACGCTTAGAGAACCACGGCGCTGGGGCATCGCCCCATTATCAACAATTGTGCACAGTGGCGATGCAACCTGCTCACCCATCAGTCTGGCAAAGGCTGAAGTTCCTTTGCGATTAAAATCACCTTCTAAACCATGGCCCACAGCTTCATGCAATAAAACGCCTGGCCAACCAGGCCCCAATACAACATCCATGCAACCGGCAGGTGCTGACACGGCATCCAAATTGACCAATGCCGCACGCACAGCCTCTTTGGCATGAAATTGCCACACCTCCGGCGTAAACAAATGCCCATAATCATAGCGTCCACCTAAACCGGTATAGCCTTGTTCCAAACGCTCACCTTCCGCCACAATCACTTGGATATTCAACCGTACCAATGGCCGGATATCACTGGCCAAAGTGCCATCCGAACCCATCACCAGCGTAGTATCATGGCTGGCCGACAGGCTCAACATAACCTGCTGAATGCGCGAATCTTGTTGACGAATGTACGCATCCATTTCGCGCAGCAATTGAATTTTATCCGCTGCCGAAAACTGTTTGAAGGGATTATCTGACATATATTGTGGCGTAATGGGTTCACCTGCCGTCGCCAAGGCAACCGATCCTTGCTGCCCAAACCGGCTAATGCTGTCTGCGCGTTTTAGTGCCTGCTGTAACGCCGTTTTGTTAATGGTATCCGCATACGCATGCCCGACCAGTTCATTCTGAAAAGTGCGCACGCCTAAGCCATGTTCAATATCATAGGCACCGCCTTTTACAATGCCTCCTTCTAATGACCAACTTTCTGCTTCAGTGTATTGCAAAAAAACATCAGCAAAATCTGCTGTTGTTTGCGTACACAGTTGCTCAATATCAGCAATTGTTAAATCATTACTCGCCAACAAAGTATTTTGGGCAGTTTCAAACATACAGCTACTTACCTTCTAACAAAGACACATGTGACCACACGGGAAATTCTTCACGCAGCACTTCAAGACGCACCAAATCCACATCGGCGACGACATAGCCATTATCCTGCTTATGGCAGCCTAAATTAATCCCCCAAGGTCCAACAATCATCGTATGCCCATAAGTTTCTCGACCATTTTCATGCACACCGCCTTGGTTAGGCGCTACAACGTAACATTGATTCTCAATCGCACGTGCCGTCAACAATGTCTGCCAATGCATTTTGCCGGTAGCCGCAGTGAAAGCAGAAGGCACCTCTAAAATTTCAGCCCCCTGTTGACGCAACGCCCGATATAACTCTGGGAAACGCAGGTCATAACAAACGCTCAAGCCAACCTTACCTACCGGGGTTTCAACGACTTGAACCGTATCACCGGGCAGATAACTCGCAGACTCACGGTAATCTTCACCGCTACCCGCGAGATAGATATCAAACAAATGAATCTTATTGTAATGCGCGACAACCTGGCCTTGCGCATCCCAAACAATAGATGCGGCATAAGCACGATCTTCGCCGGCAACAGCAATGGGAATCGTACCGCCAATCACCCAGACATTAAAACGCTGCGCCATCTCAGCAACAAAATCCTGCACCCGGCCACTGCCAAAGGTTTCTTTATTGAGATGCAAATCATCTAAACGCTTGGGCATACAGCTAAAACATTCAGGTAATACAACCAATTCAGCGCCTTCATCAACAGCTTTCTCCAGCAAACTTTGTGCTGCAAATAAATTCGGACCAATGGACGTTGATGACACCATCTGAATAGCTGCTATTTTGTTTGCCATTTGACCTACCCTCTCCTATTGCTTGTCCACTAGGTTATTGCCTGAGTTCACGATTTTTGGATGATCCCACGAGCCGGAAACATGATAAACCATCCCTTTGTTTTTTAACACGGTACTGGTTAATACCTTTTCACCCACCCAAGCAGCCACAGCTGCAATCGGCCCACCCAATAAACCTGCGGCCAATGCAACACCACCGCCCAAATGTGGAATCACGATAACTGTCTGATGCAAACGTTTATTCATCAAATCTACCGAACCCTTCATCAATAAATCCAACGCAGGTCCACTCAACATAACCTTTTTAGTTGAGGCCACACCTTCATATAAAACGTATTTACCTGACAATTGGTCAAAGGCCAACCCCTTATTGCCCACATTCTGGGCATTTAACTGCAAGCGTTGAAACAAAGAAGTGATGTCCGTCAAACCTAATAATTTTGCTAAACCTGGTTTAACACTTAACAATGCTCCTTCTTTCAATTGAAATGCCACCTCACCATTTAAGGTCGATAGATCAGGTGAAGCTGCACCCAACCAATTCAAGGCAAACGCCAAGTTGCCCTTACCCTGCTGCAAAAATCCGGCATAACCCAATACGTCTAAAATATGCCCCCAATCTTGGGAAGTAACATTACCTTTTAAATCGGTACGTGTTATCGATTTCAAAGTATGCATACTGCCCTGCAAATCCGCTGTCAGTTTTGAACCTTTCAAATGAAAATGTTGCAAACGAATCCCTGCTACTAAAGGCTTCGACTGCCAAAGTAATTGACCCAGGGATCGATCCTCCCAAGTTAATTGGGCAACTTGCAGATGTAAGGGTGGCCATTTAGCCAATATCGACGTCTTCAAATAAGGTTTCACCCGTGAGAAAAGCCCTGTCGTTTTACTGGTGTGTGCTGCAGCGGACGAAGTTGATGTGGTTCTGTGTATGTGCAAACGTGAGAAATCGGCATTTACCGCAAAAGGATACTGCCGAGCAATCTGCATATGACCCGCTGCTTGTGTGCCTGATATCGCCAATTCCCAAGCTGTGTCAGTCGGTTTCACCTGCAAGTCGATATGATTAAAGTCATAACCATATGCATTTAAATCCCCGATTTGCAGATCAATCTGATGCAATGAGTGAACCATCGGCTTGTTATGTGGTTTATGGGTAGCAGATGACTCCTTTGATGTAGTTCGCGTGAGATAAGGCAAGAAAAAAGGTTGCCACTGTGCCAAAGACAAATAAGGCACAATACCCACTATGCTAAGGCCTGAAGTCACTTTAGGCACATGCTGTGATTGCTTCAAACCCAGCGTGATATAGCCTTTCTGGAAACTTTCATGATGGATCCGATGTGCAAACCAAAGGCGACCTGAGAGTAAATTCCCCAGCTGCAACGCAACCGGAATGCTATCGGGATTTTTTAGATCTGCTGTGAGCGATACAGGCATAATCATGCTTGGACGCAAAGAAAATGGTGCTGGAAAATTTAACTCCACCCCTTTTAAACTCGATTCAAAGGCAAAGGACCACGCACGATGTTGATAACGCAAATAGGCACTAAAGGTTGACACACCTAATACGCGAGAGGCAAAAGGGAAATCAAATGCCTGGGCCAATGACGCAAAATTCAAATGACCTTGAAACATCACCGATTCATGTAACTTCGCTAAATCATAGAAGTCACCATGGCTCTCAATCCGCACATGAATCGGCTGCCCCCATAACGTGGACGTTACCCGTTTAGCAAACACGCCTGCATTCAAAAATTGCACATCACCTGACACCTGGTGAAACACGATAGGTGTCTGAATAAAACGCACTGTGTTATGAGACAAATGCACAACACCGGAAAACTGTGGTCGTTTGGTTGGCTGATGCAGCGGAAACTGTAGTTTTAAATCCAGACCTACCGCACCCGACACATGAAAATAGCTTTGAAAGCCTTGCAGATAATGTTCTAGAGGACTCTGTGTAATATAGTGTTGCGCCTGCTGACCACTGCCTTTCACGTGTGCCTGTACGGTCACCTGAGTGGGATCGTGCGCACTTAAATGTGGCGCGACCACTTCGACTGATTTTACAGCAGCCCCTAAGCTATGGCCTTGCTGAGCCTTAACCGTCAATGTATCGCCATATAAACCCACTTGAGCTGCCAGTTGTGTCACCACAGGCCAACCGGTATCGGGTCGAAATATCATCGAGGATGTTTTAGCTTGCAGACTCATGACACCCTGTGCTTGACGGAATGGCACTGACGGCAGGGGGCCGCGAAATATAAATGAAAACTGCCCATTCGGCAATTTTACAATCGCTTGCTTTAACCATTGATCAAAATGCTGATCAAATAAATAGCTGGGTAAATAATTCGAGAAACGCTTCTGCAATTGATGCACTTGCCCTGTCGCCAATAAACCCAATGTCGGCGAACGTCTGGTGTGCTGAGGCCAAAATAAACCACCGTGCAACTGCATATTGAGGCTTTGATTCTGTAAACGCATAGTTGGGAATACACGCCAGCCTTGTTGAGTCTGCAACCAGCGGGCAACTAGATGAAATTGACCACGTGGCCATGGCATCGTAAACCACGCATTAGCACCGATTGTTAAAGGTGCTGCTTGCGCAACCAAGATCCCATGTTGACCCGAAGCGTGAATCGTCCCCGATAATTGACCAACCGCTGGCCAACCTTGCCAAGCTTGAATAGAAACATTTAAGAAATGGGCATACAACTGCACATCCTGCCAAGATTGCTTATGCTGCACCGCTGCCAACGATAGCTTGCAAATACGACCCTGTGGTGCAGTACCTGCCAATACACGCCGCACACGTTGTGATAATTGCGGCACGATTTGCAGCAGCTGACTCAACAGACTGACTTGAAAGTCACTGGCATACAAGCGCCAACGAGCACCCATCGCCTGTTTTTTTACGTCAATTAAAAACGCCTGTGTCGGATCATTAATAATGCCTTTTCCAACTTCGCGCGTATATGGATTCATTAATAATGACCACCCCGCAGCACTGGCTTTCCACTCGATATTTTCATGAAACTTAGGCAGCACAATGTGCACATGACGCTGTGTATTCGATACGGTCAAATGCCCAACATTGAATAACCCATGCAAACGATTTAAATGACCTGCTTGCCAATCCCCCCACAACTGCAAATGTCCTGACTTCGACTGCCAATGCAAACCCAATACACGCAATTGATTCACCACAGCTGACATAGCCACACCTTTGGCCGCAATGTAAAAATGCGAGGTAAAAGTCGTCGGTAATAACAGACTGCCCCAGAATAGACCTTTAATCTGCAGATGGACTGGATGAGAAGCCTGACTTGTGTCTTCAACCACCAGACTGATGCTATGTTGAAGCTCAGCAATAGCTTGCCACATAAAATCCATATGCAAAGGCACCGGTTGCATCTTATGCCCTGTGACAAATAGCTGGGCGGCAATATGGATCTGTTGCTGTGGTTGTAGCCAAGCCCAACAATGTGGCCAATACAACAACCAATCAATATGAGTTGCATGCGCCAGTGGCTGCAAAGGAAAACCGCGAAACTGCAGACTGCCTGTTGAGGTTTTTTGTACAAAAATTTGCACACCTGAAAAATGAATCCAGCGTGTTGCTGGCTTTAGATAGCGCAGCATGGACCATAGATCAAATTGCATCTGCATGGTTTTGATTTGCACAGCTGGCAACTGAGGTGTATGGATAGAAGCAACCGCAATATCGGATAAATCCAGCTCTGGGGCCCCATGGTTCCATGCAAATCGATCGACATTAAAATGAACTAAAACCCCTAATGCCTGATGCAAATCCTTGCGCATAAAGTGACTTTTATGAATGAGGTAAGCCACTAAAAACAATACGCAAAAACCCAACAATGCCAGCCCGCATAGACAGAGCAGAAATTTAAGCACTCTGCGGCCACAGATTGCCCAACGGCGTAGGCTCAAGAGTGGGCTATACCAGGGCGATTTCATAAATTTCCTGATGAAAACTGGGTTCAACCTTCACGGTAACTGGGCATTCAACCTGTGCTTCTAACTCTGCCAACTCGGCGGCATGTTCATCCAATAATGCTGCTACAACCATCTCTGCTGCAAAAACCAGCAAGCCACCCGCAGCTGTATATGCCCGTGCTTCGCGCAGAATATCACGGAAAATCTCATAGGCCATGGCTTGCGTGCTTTTAATATAGCCACGCCCTTCGCAATGCTGACAAGGCTTGCACATTTGTTGGCGCAAACTTTCATGATTCCGTTTGCGCGTCATTTCCACCAAGCCTAAATCTGATAGTGCTGTACGATACGTTCTAGCTGGATCATTTGCTAGCGCCTTATCTAAAGCATCAATCAATCGCTGCTGATGGGCCACATCGACCATATCAATAAAATCTAAAACGATAATGCCGCCTAGATTACGCAAACGTAGTTGCCGTGTAATGGCTTGCACAGCTTCTAGATTGGTTTTAAAAATGGTCTCTTCAAGATTGGTACTACCCACAAAGGCACCGGTATTCACGTCGATGGTGGTCATGGCTTCCGTTTCATCGATCACCAAATAGCCACCTGACTTTAACGGCACCCTGCGTTCCAAAGCACCACTTAATACTGCTTCAATGCCATAAGCTTCAAAAATCGGATCCTCGCCAACATAGAGCTGCAATTTATTAAGCTCTTGCGGTAAAAAGGTTTCGGCGAATTCGTATACCGTGTCATAAGCAATTTGTGAATCAATACGCACAGCTTCAATTGAGCTAGTCAGCAAATCACGCAAAGTCCATTTCAATAGGCAAAGATCCTCATAGACAATACCCGGCGCTTTAACTTGCTGCTGCTGCGCGTGAACCCGTTCCCATAATTTAGCCAGAAAATCAATATCGCGCCGTAACGCGGCCTCATCAACACCTTCGGCCACTGTACGCACAATATACCCTTGCGCATTATCCGTTGAGAAAATCCCTGTCACCAATTGTTGTAAACGTTCACGCTCTGCTTGATCTTCAAGTCGCAGCGACACCCCCACGTGATCAAGGTCTGGCATGTACACTAAATACCGCGAGGCAATCGACAAATGCATGTTTAGACGCGCACCTTTACTCCCTAAAGGGTCTTTCAGGACTTGCACTAAAACTTCTTGGCCTTCATGTACCCATTTACGAATATTGGCATCAATTTCTGTCTGCTCCGTCACCATGCCATTCTCGTTTAAAGGCATAATGTCAGACACATGGATAAAACCCGCGCGGGCCAAACCAATATCGACAAAAGCTGCCTGCATGCCGGGCAGTACACGCGTAATCTTACCTTTGTAGATATTGCCGACCAGGCCTTTGGCTTGCGCACACTCTATATGGATTTCTTGTAGCGCACCATTTTCAACAATGGCCACACGTGTTTCCTGTGGCAGAACGGTATTGATGAGAATTTCGGTATTAACAACCTGTGCCACAGTTCTAGCAAGCCAATATTGAGATCGGCGCATTGTAGCCTATCCCCTGGTGCTGGACTACTTGAAACAGATGATTATCAATGAAAGACTGCTGCGCAACCTCATTAGCAGCGAACTTCATCGTTAAAATCTTCTTCAAAGCTTGTCCCCACGAAAGTGGGGGACCTCAAATAGCTCGTCTATGATCGGCTTTTTCATCAGATTTCGCCTTGAATTTCATCTGCTACTGAAGTTATGCAGCGGCCTTAGAGTCAATTCCAGCAACCACCAAAGAGCCATTAACACAATGGCGAATATCTCACAAAATTTATAGATATAAAGTATAAAAAAATATTTTTATGTACGTATGATGATAACGTGATTAAACACATCAACGGAGAAATCATTATGTTAAGGAAAACTTTACTATTAATTGCTGCAGGTAGTGTATTAGGCATCGGTCTTGCTAATGCCAACCCTGTTTCTGGTGCACTCTATGTCAACCCAATTAACGGTGTCGGTGGTGCAACTCAGCAAGATTTTGGCAAGTTAACGGCTAAATTGGGTAGCAACAGTGTTGCGATGTATAACTCAAATGCGAATACACCTTATACCATCGGTAACAACAACCTGGTGATTTATAATGGTTCAAAAGAAGTTGCGAGATTCAGCAATGCTCAATTGAAAAGCATTCTGGGTCTAGCCAATGTAAACAATGTGAACCTGGCTTACACAAACCCAAGCCATCGTGTCTGCTTGGCTTCAACCCAATACCATGAACAAATCACAGTCAATGGACAAGCGTTGGATCTATGCCTTGGAACACATAGCTAAGCAACACGCTCATACTCCACAAGAAGCCTGGTGTAATCATCAGGCTTTTTTTATTTAGACGTTACCGGCAACAAAATAAACCAAGAAAACAACGGTCAACACCCAAATAAACGGATGCAAAGTTTTCCATTTACCTGACGCCACTTTCAACACGGTATAACAAATCAAACCTAAGCCAACCCCATCTGAAATCGAAAAAGTCAGTGGAATCATTAATAATGTAATCACTGCTGGGATATACTCACTGGGTTCATGCCAGTCAACATGTGCAAAAGGTTTTACCATCAAACACCCCACATAAAATAGAGCAGATGAGGTGGCATAAATTGGAATACTTTTGGCTAATGGCGATAAAAATAGCATAGCGCAGAAAAATAGAGCGATTAACAGCGCGGTTACACCCGTGCGCCCGCCAGCACGCAATCCAGCTGAATTTTCCACCATCGGCGAAACTGTGGTACTGCCTAACAAAGCGGAAAAAACCGTGGTTACACTTTCTGCCAATAAGCCTCGATTAATCTGCCGATAGCGTGCTTTTTCATTTTGCTGCGGCAACATTTGCGTCAGTGCCAATAAAGTGCCAGTACTGTCAAACAGCGCAACGATCACAAACGTAAAAACCACGGACATCCACTGGGTTGAGTGCCAACCGTGCAGAGACATATGCAGCCAACTCCCCGACAAACTGCTAGGCAGTGATACCCAATGATCGATGGGGTTTAAACCCAATAACGTCGACAGTAATGTGACACCTAAAATACCCAATAAAATTGCACCGGGAACCTGGTGCGCATCTAATACTGCAATTAATACAAAACCGGTAAAAAACAAAACCAATTGCTCCGAATGCACCACACCTAAAGCTAACAGAGTATGACTATTACTCACTACCAAATGCACATTGCGCAAAGCAATAAAGGCAATAAAAAAACCAATACCGGCTGCAATCGCACTGCCAAGTGATGGCGGAATTGCTTGCAAGACCACTTGTCGTATACGGCTGACCGTAAGTAAAAAGAAAATCACCCCAGCAACAAACACCATGCCAAGCCCCATTTTCCAAGAGTAGTGCAATTGTGCCACCACCACATAACTAAAAAATGACAACAGACCCAAGCCAGGTGCGAATGCAACCGGCAAACTAGCAAAGCAAGCTGATAAAATACTGCCAACAATCACAACCAAACACGTCGCCGTAAACGCGGCACCATAAGGCACCCCTGCCTGCGCCAGCATATGCGGCGCAATCGTAACAATATAGGCCATGGTGACAAAGGTTGTGCAGGCTGCTATAAATTCACGCTTAAATGTCGTGTTATGCCTCGCAAGAAAATCAGATGGACACAGGAAACTCATATTTTATTCATGCATCATTTTAGATTGGCGAACATATGAACATGAGCCTTCCTAAGAAGTCAATCAAGGTAGTTGCCCAACTTCAGCAATCCACTGCCACATGCTACGCTTACACCCTCTTTGCACTCTGATGCCTATTATGCCGACACACACTCACTACATCTGCAACATTTGCGGCGCTGAAACCACCAAATGGTCAGGCCAATGCCCAGATTGCAACGCCTGGAACAGCTTAGTTGAATACCAATCGTCTAGCGCACCACACCGTAAAAATAAAAGCAAAGGCTATGCCGGCACCACGCAAACAGATATTCAAACTTTATCTGCAGTTGAATGTACACATATCCAACGCTTATCGACCAGCATGCCAGAATTCGACCGTGTTCTCGGCGGTGGCATCGTGCCCGGTTCTGTGGTGTTAATTGGTGGCGATCCAGGTGTCGGAAAATCATCCTTGTTGTTACAAGTGTTGGCGCAAATGAGCCAGCAACAGGCTGTTTTGTATGTCAGTGGCGAAGAATCTGCTAACCAGGTTGCCTTACGCGCTCAACGTATGGGTGTCACCAATGACCAATTGAAGTTACTCACAGAAACCCAAGTTGAGAGCATTATTGCTGGTGCGCAGAAATGCCAACCGAAAGTGATGGTGATTGACTCCATTCAAACCATGTATGTCGCTGATATCACCTCTGCACCTGGCGGTGTCGCTCAAGTGCGCGAAAGTGCAGCGGCTCTGACGCAGTTTGCCAAACAGCATCACATTGCGGTTTTGCTGGTCGGACACGTTACCAAAACCGGTGAAGTTGCCGGTCCCCGTGTCCTAGAACATATCGTCGATGCCGTCTTATATTTAGAAGGTCAAAATGACGGTCGCTTTCGAATCCTGCGTGGTATTAAAAATCGTTTTGGAGCGGTGAATGAATTAGGCGTGTTTGCCATGACCGACAAGGGCATGCGCGAAGTCAGCAACCCATCAGCGATTTTTCTCTCCAGTGAAGTCCCTGATGCAGCTGGTAGCACAGTTATGATTGCGTGGGAAGGCACACGTCCACTGCTAGTCGAGCTACAAGCGCTGGTTGATCAATCCTATTTGCCCAATCCACGCCGCGTCACCGTCGGCATCGAACAAAATCGCTTGGTGATGCTACTCGCAGTTTTGCATCGGCATGCCAGCATCAGCACTTATGATCAAGATGTATTCGTCAATGCTGTCGGTGGCATTCGTATCAGTGAAACCGCCTCCGATTTAGCCATTTTGACAGCGATTGTCTCGAGCTTAAAAAATGCCATTGTACCGAGAGACACAGCAATTTTTGGTGAAGTCGGTTTATCCGGCGAAGTCCGCCCAGTCCCCAATGGAACCGAACGCGTCAGCGAAGCGATCAAACACGGCTTTAAACGCATTATTGCGCCGAGTAAGAATTTACCCGGCCAGCGTCAGCAAGGCATTGAATATATCGGCGTTAAAACCTTATCCGCTGCTTTGACTGCATTGTTTTAGGTTGTACAGCACCAAGCCCTATTGCAAAAAACAAATTTACGTACAATAATAATGTACTCAATAAGACTTGGACTATGCAATGGATACTTCTTACAGTGAACTGAGACAAAACCTCAAAAAGATGATTGATTGGACCGCAAACAATCATGAACCTGCCTTTATTACCTCACACAAACAACGCAAAGCTGTTTTATTGTCTTACGAAGATTATCGCTCATTGGAAGAAACCGCTTACTTACTTAATAGCCCCGCCAATGCAAAACGCTTACTCAATGCTGTCGCTGACCTTGAGCATAGAAATCAATATCAAAAACATGATTTGATAGACAATGAAGCATAATCCTATATGGCATACCAATGCCTGGGAAGATTACCTCTACTGGCAAAAGCATGACCCTAAACTCCTCGATAAAATCAATGCATTGATTAAAGAAATCGACCGGACACCATTTAATGGTACAGGCAAACCCGAGCCGCTTAAGTATCTATTTGAAGGCTGTTGGAGCCGGAGAATTAATCGAGAGCATCGCCTGGTTTATAAAGTTGTGGGTAGTGAACTGATGATTTTTCAATGCCGTTATCACTATTAAAGGCTCTCAGCACAAACCTATTGCTGCCACATTAAAATACTGTTCCACAGCTGCAAACCCTATGCTAACCTAACCGACTTTTCTGACTGACCATTAAACGACGAGACAGCCATGGCGGAATTTGATACCGAAACCGTACGAAAAATCGCGCACCTCGCACGCCTGGGCATTCCAGCAGATGCACTGCCCCACTATCGTGAAGACTTATCACATATTCTGGATGTGGTCGATAAAATGTCCGCCGTTGATACTACAGGCATCCAGCCTATGGCGCACCCGTTTGATATGACGCAACAGCTGCGTGTTGACCAAGTCACTGAAACGGATAATCGAGCTGCATTGCTGCAGAATGCCCCTGAACAAACCGACCAGCTTTTTCTGGTCCCTAAGGTGATCGAATAAATGTCTTACCGAACCATTCGCGAAATCAGCACTGCATTGGCAGAAAAAACCTATAGCAGTGTCGAAATCACACAAGAGTATCTGACGCAAATTGGACAACAGAATCCTGAGCTCAATGGCTATATTACGGTGTGTCATGAGCAAGCACTTGCTCAAGCACATGCGGCTGATGCACGAAGCGCCAAAGGTGAAGCGAACTTGCTCACCGGCGTGCCAATGGCGCAAAAAGACATTTTCTGCACCCGCCAGGTCCCAACAACCTGTGCCTCACGCATGTTGGAAAATTATGTATCGCCATTTGATGCACACGTGATTCAAAATTGTGAACAAGCGGGCTTAGTTATGCTCGGCAAAACCAACATGGACGAATTTGCCATGGGTTCTTCTAATGAAACCAGCTACTTCGGGCCCGTGAAAAACCCGTGGGATGAAACGGTTATTCCTGGTGGTTCTTCTGGTGGTTCAGCAGCAGTTGTGGCTGCTGGATTGGCACCAGCCGCAACCGGCACAGATACTGGCGGCTCGATTCGACAACCGGCTGCACTGTGCGGTATCACCGGCATTAAACCAACTTACGGTCTCGTTTCTCGCTACGGCATGATTGCCTTTGCTTCTAGTCTTGACCAAGGCGGCATTATGGCGCATACCGCTGAAGATTGTGCTCTACTGCTAGCAGTCATGGCGGGTCATGACAAACGGGATTCCACCAGTGTCGACCGGCCTGTGCCACAGTATGCTGATCATTTAACAGGTGACTTAAAAGGCTTAAAAATCGGCGTGCCTCTTGCCTTTTTTGCTGAAGGCCTAGACGCTGACGTTGGCCAACAGATCGAAGCTGCGCTGCAAACCTATCAAAGCCTAGGGGCTGAATTAATCGATATCGAATTGCCACACAATGAGGCGGCACTAGCAGCTTATTACGTGATAGCACCGGCAGAAGCCTCGTCCAACTTGTCACGCTTTGATGGCGTGCGTTTTGGCCATCGTTGCGAAAACCCACAAGATTTGAAAGATCTTTACTGCCGCACACGCGAAGAAGGTTTTGGTACCGAAGTTAAACGCCGCATTATGATGGGTACCTACGCATTGTCTTCAGGTTATTACGATGCCTATTACCTGAAAGCACAACAAATCCGCCGGATGATTGCGGAAGACTTTAAGCGTGCGTTTGAACAAGTTGATGTCATCATGGGCCCCACAACGCCGACGCCTGCGTTTAAAGTCGGACAAAATATTGATGATCCAATCAGCATGTATCTCTCCGATGTTTATACCTTGTCGGTTAATTTGGTAGGGCTACCTGCCATGTCGATTCCAGCAGGTTTTACCAATGGCTTGCCTGTCGGTCTACAACTCATCGGTAATTTATTTGAAGAAACACGCCTGCTGAATATTGCACATCAATTTCAACAACACACTGATTTTCATCGCCAACATCCACAATAAGGTCAGACTATGAATTGGGAAGTGGTCATTGGGCTAGAAGTACACGTACAACTCGCCACACACAGTAAAATTTTTTCCGGCGCAGCCACAGCGTATGGCGCTGAACCGAATGCACAAGCCTGTGCAGTCGACCTCGGATTGCCTGGCGTTTTACCGGTGCTCAACCAAGAAGCTGTCCGCATGGCTGTGCTATTTGGCCTAGCGATTGACGCAAAACTCAACAGTCCGTCTATTTTTGCGCGTAAAAATTATTTTTACCCCGATTTACCCAAAGGCTATCAAATCAGTCAATTTGAATTACCTATTGTGGATAAAGGCCATTTAGATATTACGTTGGCAGATGGGCGTGAAAAACGCATTGGTATCACTCGAGCACACCTGGAAGAAGATGCCGGAAAATCTTTACACGAAGATTACCACGGCATGACGGGAATCGATCTCAATCGCGCCGGTACTCCATTGCTGGAAATTGTCTCAGAACCCGACATGCGTTCAGCTGAAGAAGCTGTGACTTATCTGAAAACACTGCATACGCTGGTGCGTTATTTGGGAATTTCGGATGGCAATATGCAGGAAGGTTCATTTCGATGTGATGTCAACGTATCCGTGCGCCCTGCCGGACAAACTACATTTGGCACACGCACCGAATGCAAAAACATTAATTCTTTCCGCTTTGCAGAACGCGCGATTTATTATGAAGTTGAACGACAAATTCAACGTTTAGAATCGGGCCAAACCATTGAACAAGAAACTCGACTGTACGACCACGATAAAAATGAAACCCGCGCCATGCGCAGCAAAGAAGACGCACAGGATTACCGTTATTTCCCGGACCCTGATCTATTACCCGTTGTGATTTCCGCAGACATCCTGGAACAGGCTAAAGCTGATCTACCTGAACTACCGCAACAGAAACGTATACGTTTTATCGAAAGCTATGGGCTGAGCAACGAAGATGCAACGCAATTGATTACCCAGCCTGCCTTATCGAACTACTTTGAAGCCGTTGTCGCGCAATGCAAAGCGGCAAAACTTGCAGCTAACTGGATCTTAGGGGAACTTTCAGCACAATTGAATAAACATAATTTTTCAATTGAGCAATGCCCTATTCCAACAGAAGCATTGGCGCTATTAATTACACGCTTACAAGATGGAACTCTCTCCAGCCGCACCGCAAAAACCGTTTTTGAAAAATTATGGCAGCAGGCTGGTAGTGTCGACAGTATTATTGAGCAAGAAGGTTTGGCCCAGATGTCAGATACCCGTGCACTCGAAAATCTGGTTGATGAAGTCATCGCGCAACATTCTGACCAGGTTGCAGAGTACCGAGCAGGCAAAACCAAGCTCCTGGGATTTTTTGTCGGTCAAATCATGAAAGCCACTCAAGGCAAGGCAAACCCAGCAGAGCTAAATCGAATTTTATTAAGTAAATTAACAAAATAAACGGCCCTAAATTGAAATATTAATGTTTGATTTTTATATAAAATGGAAAAATATGTTTCTTCTGAGAAAAACCCGATTTACATCGCACCCTAAAACATGCTAGTATCAGCGCACGAAACAAATTGTTTCACAGCAGCTTGGCCAATATAATAGCCATTGTCACAATGAACGGACCATTTCGACTTCACCCCATCAAGGAAGGTATAGCGAAAAACAACAACAATACCTTTAGGAACGTAAACTATGACACAAACTTCTATTACCAGCGGTCGCGACCTGACTTACGCTTTCTTCTCACTGGGCTTTGGCGATCGTGAGAAATTACGTTTTGTCCTCAGGATGCAAGGTACCGAGCCAGAGTTTTATAGCAAATGCGTCCTCGCTGCGCTGGAGTTCTACCACAAAAAAATCAAGCAAACTTTTGCCTCTGAACCACTGACTGAGGACCATCCAGGTGAAATCAAAATCATTCGTCTGACACAAGATTATTTCCTGGAGTTATTGCATAAAGGCCCTGAAAGAGCTTTTTATATCGATCATGTTAAAGAATATATCCGTGAAGCAACCACTTGGTGCCATGAAAAGTAGATATCTCATTACATATCCAAAAAGGCTGTTTTAAACAGCCTTTTTTATACCTACCAACTTAACCTGGCGATTTCAGCACATATAAACAGCGCTGACGATTGGTATCTGTTCTGCAGCTTAATTGTGTTTCCATGACCAAACCAGCAGCTTCTGCGTATGCCGCTATTTCTACCGAACTAGGCCCATAAGTCCGCACCAAACTATGATCAGCACGCGTTAAAAATGATTGCGCCCCAAATTCTTCCGTATCAAGCGGCTGGACTGCCATGGGTATGGTATCAATGGCTAAAAACCCACCGGGTTTTAGCAAAGTCGCCAAAATCTTGACAATATTGGACTGTTCCGACTGTGCAAAATCCGCCAAACCTGACCACAGAAATAGGATCGTATCAAACCGCACATCCAATGCTGATAATTCATGGGTGTCGGCCTGAATATTTTGCACACACCCACCAAACTGCTGTAACATATAAGCGAAAAATTCAGCATTACGTTCAACCGCTGTAATATTGCCCTGAAAACCTTGTGACAATAGCGCTTGTACCACACGACCAAAACCTGAACCCACATCTAACAGATCCTGCGCATGCATCCAATAGGGCCGCAAACATTTGACGTCGCAACCCTCCACAAGGCCAGCTTTATGGGCAACCTGTGCTATTCCTGGCACACCAATTTCTGTATAAAACGCATCATTGTCTTGGTTCGACCAGCGACTTACTTTACCCGGCTCATCATGCATATCTATTCCAAATAGAAAGTGAATGATTACTCTAGTGGCGGTTCATATTAAAATAACACACGCGCACGGACGGTGCCCGGCACGGCTTGCAAAGCTGATATGAAATTTTCAGTCACGGCCTGATCAATATCCAACACCACATAACCTAAATCGCCATAGGTTTGTAGATATTGCCCGGCAATATTGGCACCTGAGGCTGAAAAAATCTGGTTAATAGCATTCATCACCCCAGGTTGGTTGTGGTGAATATGCAAATATCGACAACGCCCTTCATGTGACGGCAAAGCCACTTTCGGGAAATTCACCGAAGAAATTGTTGTACCATTATCCATATACTTGATCAGTTTTTCGGCAACTTCTGCACCAATTGTTTCCTGAGCTTCCTGCGTACTGCCACCAATGTGCGGCGTCAACATGACTTGGTCAATGCCTTTCAAAGGCGAAACAAAAGGATCTTGATTACTTTTGGGCTCCACTGGGTAGACATCCACGGCTGCGCCTTGCAAATGACCGTTGTGTAAAGCAGCCGCCAACGCGTCGATATCCACCACATTCCCGCGCGAGGCATTGATCAAAATCGACCCTGGCTTAATCTGTTGAATCTGTTCCACGCGCATCATATTACGCGTCAAATCAGTCGCTGGCACATGCAATGACACAATGTCAGACACGGACAGTAACGCTTCTAATGACGGCATGGATTCGGCATTTCCCAATGGCAACTTATGCGCAATATCATAAAACTTAACCTGCATGCCTAAGTTTTCCGCCAAAATACCTAACTGCATGCCAATGTGACCATAGCCAATGATACCTAACACTTTGCCTCTGGTTTCATAACTCTGCTCAGCTGACTTTTTCCACTCGCCCCGATGCATTTGCATATTGCGCTCTGGAATACGACGCAATAATAAAATCGCTTGCGCCAATACCATTTCAGCGACAGAACGTGTATTAGCAAATGGCGCATTAAATACTGGAACACCCTGAGACTGTGCTTGTTGCAAGTCTACCTGATTGGTACCGATACAGAAGCAGCCTGTTGCCATTAATTTCGGTGCTGCTTGCAATACGGCTTGATTGAGCTGCGTACGCGAACGTAAACCAACCACACGTACATCAGCCAATTTGGCCTTCAATTCTGCCTCTGGCAAAGCAGTTTTCAAGCATTCTACCTGACTATAACCCGCTTGCTGAAAAAGCTGCGCAGCCACAGGATGAACGCCTTCTAACAGCAGTACTTTAATGTTTGATTCATCGAACGAAAGTGTTGTCATGATTTACCTTGTTTCCTTGTAGCCATTGCCGTTGCTAATTGATCCAATACTGCCGTTGTCATGTCCCACGACATGCACGCATCGGTCACACTGACACCATATTGCAAAGGTTCGGCATCAATCGGTTGATTACCCGCATGCAGATGGCTTTCTAACATGACACCCAATATCGCTGTAGAACCAGCTGCTAATTGCTGACAGATACTGTCTGCCACCACCGGTTGTCGTTGATAATCCTTCTGACTGTTGCCATGCGAACAATCAATCATCACCTTCGCCGGCAACTCATACTGCTGCAGTTGTGTTTGAACCGCGTGAATCGACTCGGCGTCGTAATTGGTGCCCTGCTTACCGCCACGCAAAATCACATGGCTGTCCTCATTGCCCAGCGTCTTGAAAATTGCCGTATTGCCTTGTTTAGTAACGGACAAGAAATGATGAGATGCACGTGCCG
Source organism: uncultured Gammaproteobacteria bacterium (assembly GCA_964539235.1). Lineage (GTDB taxonomy): Bacteria > Pseudomonadota > Gammaproteobacteria > Francisellales > CACEW01 > CAZIIK01. Next base: position 34,103 of record CAZIIK010000047.1, read on the forward strand.
ATCGAATCGCATCTAAAGCAACTTGCACACCGCCATCGGTCCCATTCTTAAAGCCCATCGGTGCTGATAAACCAGAAGCCAACTCACGATGCACCTGACTTTCAGTGGTACGCGCCCCGATGGACCCCCAAGCAATTAAATCGGCAATATGCTGTGGGCTGATGGTATCTAAAAATTCCGTGCCGCATGGCAAGCCTTGTTCAGATAGTGATAACAGCAACTCGCGTGCCATGCGCAAGCCTTTGTTAATCTCAAATTGACCATTGAGATCAGGATCATTAATAAAGCCTTTCCAACCGACCGTGGTACGTGGTTTTTCGAAGTATACCCGCATCACTGGAAATAAATATTCTTCATACTGTGGCAAAACCTGCGCCAAACGCTCACCGTATTCCAAAGACGCTTGCATGTCATGGATGGAACACGGCCCCACCACGACTAACAACCGCTCATCTCGGCCATGCAAAATATCGCTAATGGTCTGGCGTGCACCATTAATGGTTGCAGCCGCCTTAGCCGTCACAGGCATTTCGTCGAGCATAATGACCGGCGGAATCAATCCGCGACTGCCCGCAATGCGCAAATTATCGGTATTTTGTACCACGTTAAACAAACCGGCTATCTTGACCCAGGCGGCATTATGCGACAACCCTAGAGAGAAATCTACTGCCTTGCTTTTGTATAGGCAAGACCATAGACTCCGAGACCATCTTGGCGCTGCCACCTCAGTATTTATGACGCTTTTTCTTGAACTAATTGCATTTCTCTGCGCCGGTGTACTCACGGGCCTACTGTCATCACTATTTGGCCTGGGCGGTGGTCTGGTCGTTGTGCCAGTCAGTTTTCTTATTTTTAGTCTGCTGGGCTATCCGATCGACATTGTGATGCATGCTGCATTGGGTACTTCATTAGCCGTGATGATCATTACCACGAGCAATGGCATTATCCATCATGCACGTGCCGGCAATGTGATTAAAAATGTCATTTGGCCGATGATGCTACCGATCGGCCTTGGTGCTGTTATCGGCGCATTAAGCAGCACATATATCCACAGCGAATGGCTGCGCTACTGCTTTATGGCCTTCTTAGTCCTGGTGATTGTGAATGCCCTGTTTAACAAAGCCTTTCGCGGTGATTTTAGCCGCGATGATCTTGTCAGCTTTCACCCACTGATGCGCACACTGGTAGCCTTTGTCATCGGCTTAGTGTCAGTGTTATTAGGCATCGGCGGTAGCGTGATGTCTGTGCCGTATTTCCGCAAACACAAAATGCCCATCGCTAATGCCTCAGCCTGCGCACTGTGTCTAACACCCGCCATCGCCATTCTTGGCACTTTGGGTTATTTATACGCGGGCTGGCAAACCACTGGCTTACCCGCCTATTCATTAGGCTTTATTAACCTGCCTGCCGCTGCAACGATTGCCCTCGGCACTTTTATTGGCGTACCGTTGGGCATTCGCTGCTTGCGTCATTTACCCGATAAATCAGCAGCAAAACTGTATATCGTGATGCTGGTGATTATGCTGGTTTTGATGGTGGCTTAACTTAGCCCATAACAGGCGTGTCAGCGGCACTATTGTCTCTACTACGCACAGGCTGTCCCCAAAACTCCATCAAGCTAGACTGACGAGCTGCAGGCTTCAGTCCATTTTTCGTCATTTTCCATAATGGCGTAGCCTCAGGACCTCTGACTTCGCACCCCGGTGGCACATAGTGTTTAGAGGCAGGATTGTCAGATCGACGATCTATTGCCGGCTGACCCCAAAAATTTTCGCCCTTCCTTTGGCATGGTTTTCCCATTTTTTAACTCCATTTATTCATAATTAAACTGATCTTAATCCTTGATCAGCGCCACGTACTTTACCAAATGTTTTGCCCGCAACAATACGAAATTTTTATGACATTTAATAATTTGAATAAGATATAAGTATACTATATAATTCGACAAATTTTTACGAGCAAATGAGTAAGATTATGGGTTGCGAAGTCAGTATTAAATGCTGCACCAGAGATAAAAAGACTGAAGCTGAAGTCTTAACCGGTGACCAAAAGAAAAAATGTTGCCTACCCACTTCGCGCCGAGCAAAAGTGTGTTATCTCGTTTCTGGCTTACTGGTCGTTGCTGCAGGCGTGACCGCAGCGGTTTTAGACACCCAAAGCGGCGGCGATACACCTCATACAGGCGGCGGCGGTGGCGGCCCAACAGTGCATAACTGTACAGCCGGTGATTTTGTGCAGCTTACTGGCGACAGCTCAACTGATTTAGTAACCGCAGCTGATACTGGCACGGTTGGTTTTTTCCAACACTTAGTCGCTGGCACATTTGGCTTAGTTGGCAGCGCCGCGTCGGCCGTACAATTGGCCTGGAATGGTGGCCCTCAAACAGACTTTGCTGCGGCGCGCATTGGCCATGTGAGTGAACATTGCGATTTCACACCGGCTGCCGGCAGCAATGTATTATTAGAAGTTGACTTAGATCTAACATTAGAACAGGCCGAACCCGATTTTTTACTGGCGGCTTACCAGAACCAAACACTCCACCTACGTGGCAGTGGTAATGCTTCACTAAGAAAAGAAGTTTTTGAAAAACTCGTCACACACTACCAAGACCACGGCTGGTCAGCAGCTAACGCCAAAAAACGTGCCCGCCGCCAACTGGCAAAGGCTGACCGCAATGTGCAGACAGATATAGCTGCTGGCAAAAGCGAATATGCAATTGAAATGACCATCAGTGGTGGCACTGGCAGCAGTAATAGCACACGCCCTATCGCCCATTTCTATGAATCGACTGATGCCTGTGTCACAGCATTACAGGAATCTACCATTCAGGCAATTTGCACGGCAGGTGAATGTGTAGACAAAGCAAAAGGTCATATTATGGCCAAAGTCTTTTATACAGATACTGATGGAAAAAGCGCCAGTGCTTACGGTAGCATTCCTGTGAAAATCGCGCCGGGTTGATAACCCAAAAGCTTCCTGGGCTTGTCACACGGAGGACCCTGTCCTTCGACAGGTGCAGGGGCTTAATCAGCGCTGACTGAGCTTGTCGAAGTCAAGCGTAATTTCCCTTCGACAAAAGGTTCCTGAGCCTATCGAAGGACGGGGAACTTCTTAAACGTAAGCGCCTCAGCAAACACATCTATTTTTGATTAAGCTAATCGAAGCGAGCAGAAGTGGTGCTTGAGAGAAACATTTGGTTAAAACCAAAATGGCTATAGACAACAGGTTCATATTCAATCGCCAAATTGACAATTGATATTCAGCAAAAACCACACAGATCGTGATAGAAAAATGGTGGCTATGCCTAGACTTGAACTAGGGACCCCAGCATTATGAATGCTGTGCTCTAACCAGCTGAGCTACATAGCCTCCACGAGACGGCGCGTATTATTAACTAGCCATCTGCGGCTGTCAATGAAAAAAACCTTATCCACGACTCAATGATTAAGCGCTCTACACATTAAAGCGAAAATGAACCACATCACCATCCTTAACTTGATACTCCTTGCCTTCCAAACGCCATTTGCCAGCGTCTTTAGCACCCTGCTCACCGTTGTGTGCAATATAGTCGTCAAAGGCAATCACTTCCGCACGAATAAAACCCTTTTCAAAATCAGTATGGATTTTACCAGCTGCTTGCGGCGCGGTAGCATTCACGGGGATGGTCCAAGCACGCACTTCTTTTTTACCGGCGGTGAAATATGTCTGTAGATTTAGCAATTGATAGCCGGCTCGAATCACTCGATTTAAACCTGGCTCGGTCAAACCCATTTCAGCTAAAAACGTTTGGCCTTCTGCTTCGTCTAATTCTGCAATTTCAGCTTCCATCGCCGCACAAATCGCTACGACGTTGGCGTTTTCGGCCGCCGCTTGTTGTTTGACTTGTTCTAGATAGAGGTTGTTTTCAAAACCATCTTCATCCACATTGGCCACATATAGAGTCGGCTTAATCGTTAACAACTGTATGGTTTTGAGCCAATCTTTTTCATGATCCGCCAGATCATAGGTGCGTGCAGGCTCACCTGTGCCTAAATGTGCATACAGCGCTTCATAAAACGTTTTTTGCGCTTTAGCATCTTTATCACCGCCTTTGGCCAATTTACTGATACGCTGCACCGCTTTTTCCATGGTATCTAAATCAGCCAATACCAACTCGGTGTGAATGGTCTCAATGTCGGACAACGGATCAACCTTACCTGCTACGTGAATGACATCGTCATTAGCAAAACACCGCACCACATGCGCAATGGCATCGGTTTCGCGAATATTGGCCAAAAATTGGTTACCCAAACCTTCACCTTTCGCGGCGCCCGCCACCAAACCAGCGATATCGACAAATTCCATCGTTGCAGGCACCGCCTGCTGCGGATCGACGATATCAACCAGTTGCTGCAAACGCGGATCAGGCACCGGCACCACACCCACATTCGGATCGATGGTACAGAACGGATAATTCTCCGCTTGAATACCGGCCTTGGTTAAGGCATTGAACAAGGTTGATTTGCCGACATTGGGTAAGCCGACGATCCCGCATTTAAAACCCATGTTGATTGGTTCCTAATATTTTGGTCGCGCAGTATAGCGTATGTGATCGGCAATACGGAAGTTAAAAAGTGTTGGCTGATACCGCTAACCACAGACGACATCAGCCAACCAGCCCTTCGACAAGCTCAGGAACCGCCCTTCAACAAAAGCTCGACTTCGACAAAAGGTTCCTGAGCTTGTCGAAGGATAGTCATCGCGAGTTAGTCCACTGAGCCTGTCGAAGGGCGGTCCCTGGGCTTGTCGAAGGGCGTCGCAACCGAGCTCATTTAAAGCCCAGAGCCCTTTATCAAAGGGGCAACCACATCTGACCAGATGTATAAGCACCCTACAGCATCCTGCTAAACTCCAAAGTCTCATACGGCAATGAAGTTGTCCTATAAATGCTCCACTTTGTCGCGCAACATCGTTTATAAGACTGCTGCCAGAAAAGTCCCATGCAGCGGGCGTGCGCCCTCTCTCCTAGCAGCAGAATTCCTAATTGGGTTTAGACATAAAACTTAGAATATCGAGATTCTCATCAATTGGGTGATCCTGCTCAGCACTTTGATCCCGTTCGATACTGCGAGCCAACCTTAAACGAATATCAACCAAAACATCACGCCCGTGAAACTCTGCATATTTACACAAATCACGCACCATAGATTCCGAAAGATTGATTGTTACAGCACAAGAATCACTGCTGTCTGACACATCATATGGATAAATACACACCTCGCCCAAAGTCTTATGGCAAGAAAAGCAATTCCATTTGATTTTCTAACACTGCGTCTGAACACAAATGCCTCAATTGAATACCGCCGCGTGAATAAACATCCTGAAAACTCACAACCGACACCCCGCATCATAGGTGCAAAAATATGATAGGTCAATAGTTTTTATCATATTTTTTACAATTATTGTTATTTACATCATATAAATACGTTTCAACGCCTGATCCAGATCCGCCCTCAATTTGTTTTTGTGTTCCAGCACGCTTTCCCCATAAGATGACGCCAGCTTCTGCGAGAGGATGCGCCCTAACTAACTGAAAACACAGAAAATTTAGCCAGATAAAGATTAATCTTGCTCCGCCATCGCGCCATAAATGAAACTTTGTTTACCTGTGTTTAACCAGACTAATTCGGGCTTTATATGCGCAGTGCTATTACTCTAACCCCATACACTGGAGTAAATAACAATGTATACCCCATGCCCCACGCGGAATAAGGCCAATTTTAGAGGTGTTATTCAACGATTTTTCATATCTAAAACACGCTATTTTTCGATTAATTATATAGCCATTGAGTGCCTTCAAATTTGCTTAAACTTTGAAAGTCTTCGCATTCATTAAATAGCTTAAAAAGTTATAAACTTATATTGCTGGAATTAAATATGAAAAAAATCAGATGTAAATTCAAAGGGCTTTCCAAGAAAGAGGAAGTAAAATTAAAAGATCAAAATTGCTTAATCCTAATTAGTGTGGGACAGCAATCACATGAGGCTGAAAGATTCTCAGCAACCGTAGACTTAATCAATGAAGCAGGTTTCAAGAGCTGCACCATATCACTCTACGATAGCCTTCAACGATACACCATGGCACTTGGACAAGATTGCTCGCCCTGCGATTTACGCAAACGAGCACATAGCGAAGGCGATTTATTGCTGGAACGCAATCTAAGATACATCAAAAAAATCAGTAGTCTTAATGCGATATTTCGCTGGGATCACTGGCTTAACCACATAAAATTTGCACAAGCAAAGCATCAAGTCAACGATTTAATATCAAAAGACTCAAATTATGCTGATAGCTTCAATGTTGCAGTTGAAAAATATCTGACTAGATACGTCAAAAAAACTCAACTGCGCATTTTAATATCAGTCGTGCAAAAGCAATGTGCCATGATTATATTGTTGAAGAATGTGCTGTGCTATGCATATGGCCTGAATTGCATTGTAATTTTGAAATTTATCCAAACCCACACAATGAGGCAATTATTTCCACTAAAGAGCGGTTCATACAGTCAGTAGATATAAATTTGCTCACACACCTACCATTAAAATTTGTGAACGCACCATTACTTGATCCTCAATGCTTTCAAACACTTATAGGGAAAGGAAATTCACCATCACCAAACTTCACCTACATACCTTATCTACTGACCGAATAGAAGGCAAAAATATCAATCCTGCCTTCCTTTAAACGTAATACTGTGCGGAGGCTATGCTACTCAGAAGTCTTGCATATACCCTCTGAGAAGACTCTGCGACAGGAAGTCGCAGAGTCAGCCTGCATGGATGCATTTACGGCGTTTCAAAGAGGGTATATGCAAGACTAGCTACAAATAGATCTTTCTAACCTAGAAATGCCCCCATCTAATTCAAACTGGCTATTTCTTGACAAACAATATTTTTTTGCACACTTTACCTAGCTATTGCCTATGGTTATCTAATCAGCTGAAATGAGCATCTCTCCAAAAATAGCATCGTTTGATATCAATGAAATTATTAATAGCCTACCAGGCAATGTTTACTGGATAAGTTCAGATGGATTTTTTTTAGGTTGCAACCAAAACCAGGCAAAGTCTCATGGCTTTGCCAGTACCAGCAAAGTCATAGGCAAGCACATTATAGATATATCTAAAGACAGTAAGGAAGTCATTGACCGTATTCTAAAAAATAATGCATTGGTTATTAAAAGTGGCCAATCTGATAGCTTCGAAGAACCATTAACAATGGCCAATGGCGATCAACTTATAGTGTTGTCTAAGAAGGTGACTTTGAAAGACTCAAAAGGAAATATTTCTGGCATATTAGGCATATCAATTGATATTACAAAGGAAGTTCTTTCAGCATCAGGAACACGTGAGAAAAACTTCATTCTTGAGAAAATTATTGCTATGACGCCCGGCACATTATACTGGCTTGACCGACAAGGTGTTTATCAGGGCTGCAATGATAACGAAGCCAAAGCTATTGGACTAAAGTCTAGACACGACATAGTTGGAAAAACAAACAAGGATCTTAAAGGCTTCCTAATTCCGGAGGCACTAGACCCAGTCAATGAAACGGTAATGTCTACAAACAGTCCTATTACACTTGAAGAACCTGCCGTACTTAAAGATGGCACAAATGCTATTTTCCTATCTAGCAAAACGCCTCTACATAATGACGACGGCAAAGTCATCGGCCTCGTTGGCATCTCTGTCGACATCACTGACAAAAAACAAGCCGAGCGCCTGAAGCGCGAGAAGCTCATCGCGGAAAAAAGATCCGAAACCATGACCTTGATGTCTGCAGCTATTGCCCACGAATTACAGACACCACAAATGGCTGTTGGCATGACCGCTGAACAATTAGAACACGTTTGGCCCGCCCTGCTGGCAGGTTGCCAAGCTGCGCATGAAGCTGGGCTCGACGTTCCTACCATCCCTAAAACAATGTAAGACAGATTTTGCCAAGAAAACCCAGGTACGCGCCTACTGCGTGCGAATCATAACTGCCGCACCATTGTCAACATGATGAACAAAAACGTTTTACAGGGCCACATAAATGGCCAATCTATCGCGTTCTCTCCCAAGCAAGTAATTGAAACGGCCATTCAAGATTATCCTTACCGCAGCACTGGCGAGCAACGTATTGTTCGAGGCGTATCAGGCACAGACTTTACGCTAACCGGCGATACTGAACTCTTTACCCACGTCATGCTCAATCTGCTCAAAAACGCGATTCACCATGTGATGAACTGGGGCAAAGGCCATATCGAAATCCAATTACGCCAGGATAAAACACATAATTACATTATCGTCGAAGACACGGGACCGGGCATTGAACCTGAACACTTGGAGAAAATTTTTGACAGTTTCTTCACGAAAAACACCGCCAACGGCACCGGAGTTGGTTTGTCATTATGTAAAAATGTGGTCGAGAACAATCTGCATGGCAAAATCTGGTGTGAATCCGAAGTAGGCAAATTCACCCGTTTCTGCCTACAATTACCTCCTTGTAATGAAACCAATGCAGAACTGTAACCATGCCAAAAACCATCCTACCCTGCTGCTTATTCCCGACAACCTTCGTTATTGTCGATGATGATGAAACCTTCCTAAACAGCCTGGAACTGTCACTCTGCGTCGCCGGCATTACCGTTCAAGCATTTGTTGAACCTAAAAATGCTTTGGCTTTTATTAATTCACAGCAAACACTCGATTTAGATGACTACTACACCACTCGCGTCGATATTTCCGATAACCACTCCGTATATGACACGCAAGCAGATCTCTCAGCGATTCTAAAACAACTGCACAATACCGAACGCACCAAGCGTTTAAGCGTGGTGATTTCCGATTACCACATGCCACAGATCAACGGCTTGCAACTCTGCACTGAAATCAAATCTCCGAGTCTTAAAAAAGTCCTGCTAACATCTGTCGCCAGTGACTATATGGCCGTGAGCGCATTCAATGATGGCACCATTGATCAATTTATTGAGAAAGGTCAAAAAGCGCTGTAGCAGAAATTAGTCGCCATGATTAAGGAGCTGCAATTTACTTTATTCGCCGAGCAGTCTTTGAATGTATACAAACTGTATGACAACGCCATTGAACACAAGCCATTTTTGCATCAAAAACCGTTTCTCAATTGGTTTAAGCAACTACTGGCTGACCACCAGATCACTGAATTTTACCTGGTCACTGAATTCGGCATGCTCGACTTTTTTATGGTGAGCGAAACAGAAGAAAACCGCGATTCCAGTGTTGATTGATGCCGCTGATGGCCAATGTCCACCCCCAGAATGGCAAAAACTGTTACAACCAGCGGAACACATTCAATTAGACAAAACCACATTGCATTACGTCTTTATGCACAATATTGATCGCACACCGATAGCGTAGAGATAGCCAAAAGACAAACAACCATGAAAAAATCGACTGACTCAGGACAAAATAATCTGGACCAACAGCCCTTAGATACTGCCAAAGTACAATTTTTGCTATATCTAGCCGAAGACGGGGAATTGAAGATAGATGTGCGTTTTGAGGATGACTCAGTATGGCTAACTTTAGTGCCTCTGTTGTCTAGACAGGTTATTGAGGAAGTGCTCCTATTTTTCTTTTCTAAGCTGCTTTCATATTCATTCCTTGTATGCTCTCCCAATACACCTGCATGGGTTTTTGATAATTAAGCGCTTGGTGAAAG
>CAZIIK010000048.1:0-23076 GCA_964539235.1 uncultured Gammaproteobacteria bacterium
CTCACTGATCAGCGCCTTGGCGCCTTTACGTAACAATTCACTCAATGGATCTGATTCCATTGATAGCTCAGCAGCCAAATTTCCTGTAACATTTTGCATGTGGCGTATCTCCTATTTTTGTTGACTTATTTTTGCTGAAAATAGACAACAGGATACTCCGCTTCACTCACACTGTCATACACCAGAAATTATCATAACTCAGTAAATAAGCGGTCCAGGCGGATAACGCATTTAAATAAATTGCAGCCAGGTTATAACTGACGATGGCGCCCCAGTGATGCGTGATAGGCCACATCAGTAAAGCTAATGTGGGAATGCTGGTGGCATTGGCAATGCTGTAACCCACTGGTTGCCAAAGGTAATGTGTATAGAAAGGTGTTAAGTGATGACTGAGGGCAAACGGCCACCAGTTCATCATCCAAATAAATAAGGCTGGATCAGCCTGTTAGCCAACATAATGCGTCTGTAGATGATTGAGTACGTTAATGCCGTAATACAGCGAAGCCAATGCGCTATAAATTAGTATGGCGATAAAGGCTTTAATGTACGTGCGTTGCATAAACTTCTAGATCTCCGACGCGATGAGCAGGTTGTGGTAGTTGAGAAAACAAATTGTGCCATTGTTGCTGTGTGGCGTGATTAGTAAAGACCGCAGGAATATGGAAATGGCTCACCAGTTCACTCAATTGTTGCGCAGACTTTGCGCTGTAGTTACGACTCATGGTCTGTGCCGCTAAGGCGTAAAACGGATAATTGTTGGGCGGATAAAAATTGACATATCCCGTGTATAGCTTGAAATACATATGGGTGTCGACTTGCCAACGCATCATACTGGCATGGTGGGGTTGATTGACGATAAAGAGTGCCGGCTGATTAGGCTTAAACCAATAGCGGTATAGTCCTTGAGTAATAAACGCCGGCTGTACAATTTTGCTTTGACAAGGGCGTTGCGTATGGGAAAAGCTCGGCAGAATTAAAATTAAACCGAAGAGTAGTAGCGGCCATTTCCAATGATCCGCAATATCACAGCGTTTGAGCCACATACTGCTGGTAATGGCCATAGAAAGCCAGGCATAAAGATCAAAACGTACCGGAATCAGTTTGTTGAGCAGTGAGATATGCATCCATAATGCGTCCGGCAGCGGCAGCAATGGCATATGACCGAGATACAGTACCGGGCCACAGGAAAAAATAATCGATAATAAAAAGGCCCAAAATAGATAACGTTGTTGGGGCGATCGGCGCCAACCTTTAATGCAAAAAATTAACCAGAGGGCGAGCAGTGGCAGACCAAAATATAAGGATATTTCAATTTCAGATCCCCACAATACATAATGGCTGACTTCTGCCCAGGCTTGTGGGATTAACGCGGTCAGTGGCGTGGGTAAAATCAGATTCAGTGGTTGGCCAACTTCAGATAGAACAGATTCGGTTTGGGCATCGTGTAGGTGTTGTAAAAATGCAAACCAATACGGCGCATAAATTAAAGCGGTGATGACAGCTGCCAAAAACAGCAAACCAACAAGTTGCACTAAAACACGGCGATAGGCGGGATACAGCCAATAGGCACCTAACCATGCCAATGCGCCCATCAATGCGGTGCTGACAAAAATTTCTCGCAAAATGCCAAATTGAATACTGAGCCAGAGTGTTAGTAGGCCAGCCGTCCAGCGCCAGTTGCGTTGGTTTTGACAAAACAGAATGGCTGTCAGTAGCAGTGCGGGTAGTGCGCAGAGCCACGTTAAATTGAGATGACCGCCTAAAGTTTGGCCAATTTGATACGTTGAAAAGCCAAACACAAAGACACCTATCCAGCCAGCGCACGAGGATTGACTTAAATGAAGACAGAGAAAAAATGCTGACCAGGCGCTCAGTGCAGGACCCAATAATGCCAACAGGTTATAGCTGATCGTGGGCGAAAAAATGGCAGTGATAGGCCACATTAAAAAGGCCAGCACTGGAATGGCGGTGGTATTCGCGATGCTAAATCCAATCGGCCACCACACATAGTCTGTGTAAAGTGGATTGAGGTGGTGAGTGATGGCAAACGGCCATCAATTCAGCATCCAGGTGAAAAGCGCCGGATCGGCTTCAAAACCAACAAAATGTGTTTCAGGGTGATTAATAACACCGATACCAAAATATAAGCCACTGATTAATACGTATAACAGTAGGCTGTATAGTGCTATGCGGCGTTTTTGTGTCGGGGGGTAATGCATGGTGAAAAAGATTGACCACATTCCAGGATGCCAACCGGTTAGATGGTGGCATCACAAGCAATGGCAGTACATTAGAACCAAGAGGATACTTTATCGCTGACGCGACGCCACATATTGCCGCGAGGGTTGGCTTCTTTTGCAACAACAGGCGCTTGGTTGACCAGTTTTCCATTCAGTTTGATCACCACAGTGCCCAGCGCTTCACCTTTTTGAATGGGGGCTTGAATATCTTTTTTGAGGTTCAAGTTAGCGGTGAGTTTTTGGCCTGGGTTGTTGGGGTAGGTTGCATATAAGTCGTGTGCAACCGTTACCTTGGTATACTTGTTTTTGCCCATATAGACACGGATTTTTTTGATCATTTGGCCTTGGGTATACATCAATTGCGTTTTGAAAAAACGGAAACCAAATGACAGCAAGGCTTTACTTTGTGTGGCGCTGGCCATTGGATTTGGGGCACCCATGACAACACCGATTAAGCGTAATTGGCGATTAGGCATTTTGGCCGTGCTGACAAGAGAAAAGCCAGCAGCATCCGTTGATCCAGTTTTGAGGCCGTCGGCATATGGATAAATAAATAAAAGCTTATTGAAGTTGTATTGTTTGATGCCATTAAATTTAAATGACTTTTGGTCATACCAGCCGAGATATTGTGGGAACTGCGTCACAATTGCGCGGGCTAGTACGGCCATATCACGTGCTGAGCTGTAATGGTAAGGCGCCGGTAAGCCCATGACGTCGGTGAAGTGCGTATTGGTCGTGCCCAAAGCTTTCACTTCGTGGTTCATTAAGCTGACAAAGGCTGATTGCGTGCCGGCAATATAGGTTGCCAATGTCACAGCAGCATCGTTGCCTGAATCGACGATGATGCCATCGATGAGTTGTTGCACAGTGACTTGCATGCCTGGGCGTAAGAACATGCGTGAACCACCGGTAGCCCAAGCAACACGTGGCACAGTCACAGTATCACCGAGATGGATTTGACCGGCTTTCAGTGCTTTTTCAGCAATATAGAGCAACATGAGTTTCGTTAAGCTGGCTGGTGCAACCCGTTGGTTGGCATTGTAGGCCAGCAGTACACGACCACTATTAGCATCCATCAGCAAATAGCTTTTTGAGTTCAAAATAGGTTGGCTGGGCAGTAAGTTTGGCCATTCATTGATTTCGCTATTGAGTGCGGGAGCTTTAAAACCAGCAGGCGCGACGGGTACTTGCACGCTATTCGGCACGTTGGCATTGACATCAACTGCGCCATATTGATTCAACGGAGGAGTTGGGTGCAAAGGATTATCGGATCCAGGTTTGGCACTGGGTTGACTGCTTTCTGCATTTTTGGTTTTCCAGGTGCTGTCGGTTTTAGCAGTCTGCACGGATGAAGGCTGGGTTTTTGTCGCCTGAGGTGTTGGCGTAACCGCAGCGGTATTGGTGGTCGTGGGTGAAGCAGCGTACAGCGTCAATGGTAAAATGCACAGAGCAGTAAAAGTCAGGTGAAAGCGTGTCATGATATGGATAAGTCCTTTGTGCAAAACGAGAAATTTAACAATCGGTATATCATAGAGACTTTTGTGGACCGAATAAAGCGAGCCAAGCGTGTGTGTAGATGGAAAATAGTAATGCCATTTTTGTGCAAATCAGGGGGCTCATTAACCAAAAAGTTCAAAATAAGCTCGATACGTTGGGTCAATTGGGCGATAGAAACCTGCTTGGTCAATATAAATAAAATCATTAGTCATTAACGCTCTAAGCGATCTTCCCGTTGTAGAAGTAGGGAGCAAAGAGTGTTGTGAATATTCCAAGCTTGTAGGTTCTTTTGTTGCTTGAAAGCATAAGCTTCTCAGTAATTTTCTATCACTCATCTTTAAAGAATTTAGCTCTTCACGAATGCTGGATTTCCTAGAAAACATAAAATCCTGCCAGTATAGATCAACCATATCTACATCAGGTTTTTTATCTGAAGCCCAAAGCGATAAGCAAAGTGCATTAACGTACTTTGGATAGCATTTTGTATGGTGGAGTATTCTACCAATCACAGAGTGATCAACTGTATTTTTCCAGCGCTTTTCAAATTCACTTGTTAAGTATTCTTGGTAATAGGCTTCAGAAATTAATTCCAGAGACATTAAGTTGCATAGCTCATAAAGTGGATTCTTTTTGCCCGTAAAAAGCCTTTTTAGAGTTTCATGCTTGCTGCCTGAAAAAATGTAAGTCGCATTTTGGGATCTTTCTACAGCATGCCTTATAGCGCCTTGAAATGCGTTATTATTCTTTTCTAGCGCTACAATTTCTTGAAATTCATCAAAAACAAAAATAACTCGAACATCCATATATTGAGCGATATCATCAAGTGTCATTAAAGCCTTAGTGATATCGGGTGGGCTCTCTGTTTTAGAGGATGCGAAGTTTAAACTCAATTTAAATTCAGAAGCGATGTCTAAAGACAGTTCTGGCTTCAAATAATTCAAGAACTTTTTCAATATCCCTTTTATTTTTGCCTCTGTGCGGCCAATTTTTATGACTAAATCCCCAATATGTTTGACTATTTGGTTTGTGGCTTCTGTTTTGTCTGTAAAGGCCATGAGATCAACCCAGATATGAGGGTAGTTATGTTCATCTATCACTTTACGGATAAGTGAAGTTTTTCCGAATCTTCTTGGAGCAATAATCGTAGTGTGTTGGTTGCTCTCTAATAATTGGCGTAATTTTTTGCGCTCTTCAATGCGATCATAAAAAGAACTGCCATATGCAATGCCAACTGGAAAAATTTTCATGTCCGTAGCCTTGAGTGAATCTATAGCAAGTTTAGCATTCCCTGTAATTGAATATCAATATATGAATCCCAGATATTGGGATTCAACGAGTGATGTTGGTTGTACTATACGGATGCGAGTATTCGGCTGGATCGCTCCTGAACCAAATATTTTTCACCAACAAGCAAAAAATCAGACCTTAGTTCTCCTTTGCACTGACAGCGCTCCAAGCATTTAATTCGCAACCGTTCAATTCAAGCACAAGGTGTTACTTCGTCTACTTCTGCTTTTGCCTCTGAGGTTTCATATAAACGGTCAGCTTCAGCTATATGAGATGTGGCAGTGGCATACTCGTCTGGATATATAATTGGTTTTTTACCATTAAAAACAGCAGCGCTTAATAGTATTTTTTCTATGTCGGTAAAGATTTTATCCAGATGCGCTTGATATACGGCTTTTGATACAGGCCCAGAAGCCGCTAATCGTGCCAGACCGACAAAATCTTGTGCAGATAAAAAACTAATGGGCCTCTGATTGGTCGAATGTTTTTTAATGCTATCTTCGCATGCAAGGTTATCATCGAGTAGAACAGCAGCAGCTGCATTATATTCTTCCATTAAAACAGCAATGTCTTCGCCTTTTGACCGTCTATCAGGATTATCTGTGCCTGTTTGGCATAGCTGGATACTGGGGTGCAGGTGTTTGATAATCGTGTAATCTCTGGCTTTGTATCCTTCTGCTGTTGAACTCTGTTCGTTATATTTAACTCGTATAATAAGGCTACCATGGAGCGTGAGATATTGCGCCTCAATTCCTTTCATAGGTTCAATGGTCTTTGCGTTCGTATCGATGACTTTAAGGAAACATCCAAATTGCATCACCACTGCATCTAAAAAAGTGTCACTACCTGCTTTGGCCGTGCAAATAGCCAGGCCAAATTGGAAGTTATGTTTTTGAGCATGCGCTACCATGCGATGACAACAATGC
Source organism: uncultured Gammaproteobacteria bacterium (assembly GCA_964539235.1). GTDB lineage: Bacteria > Pseudomonadota > Gammaproteobacteria > Francisellales > CACEW01 > CAZIIK01. Next base: position 5,951 of record CAZIIK010000048.1, read on the forward strand.
ATTAAGTGGCCCCAGGCAAGTGTTTTAACACCTTCCGCGTCGAAATCTACTAAGGTATTGTCAATATCGACTACCAGCCAAACGACTGGTGGCTTGCCATCGTTTTTGCTTTCGGCAGGGGCGGAGTATGCCATGGGTTAAATCCTTTTAACCGAGGTTTTCGGGTCACATATTACACTGTGGCCGAGTTACCTGATGTGAAACGCGAGCAATTATAAGCTGATTTTTTGCTGCAATTCTGCAACATTCCGCGCCACAGGTGCATGAGTGGCAAGAATTTTGGCTCGCTGAGCATGTTCTGTATACGGAATAAATTGATCAGCAATGCCTGCGGCGTATAGTTGGTAATCGGTATAACCATCTCCAATGATAATCGTGGGTGTGTGCCAGTGCTGAGTGAGTAAGCGCGCGCCGTCGAGTTTGGAGTGCGCAAAAGGATTGTTCATATCGATGCCGGTAAATGCACCTGTTTGATCCCAGCATAAATCAACCGCATGTACGCGGTCGTGTGGAATATTCAGTACGGTAGCCACTGGTAGAATTAAGGGTTTGAGTCCACCGCTGATAATCCAAATCTCATGCCCCTGTTGTTGTAATGCCGTTATGAATTCGGGCATACCTGTGGTGAGTTTCTGGCTGATGGTTTGAGCCAGTGCATCTACTTGTGTGCGGTGAGGTGCGCAGAGGTCTAAGCGTTGTTGTAAAGCGCTATGGAAGGGGATTTCCCCATTCATGCCTTGCTGTGTAATGGCTTCTATGCGTTGAATCTCATCCGGTTGATTATCCAAACAGCTGGCCAGTAAAAAATCGAGGCTTTCGATGCTGATGAGCGTGGAATCAAAGTCAAATAGGATGGTGGCCATACGGTTAATCCGCAGCTCCGAATAGCGTTTGGTCAATTAAGTCGCATAAGCAGTGAATTAAGGTGATATGACATTCTTGGATATGCGCGGTCCGGTCGGCAGGTACACGCAATTCGATATCGTCTGCTTGCAGCATTTGGGCAATTTGCCCGCCGGATTTTCCGGTCAGTGCCACCACTTTCATATCACGTGCATGCGCCGCTTCTATGGCTTGAATGATATTGCGGGAATTGCCACTGGTGGAAATCGCTAATAATACATCGCCCGCTTGCCCCAGCGCTTTAACGGGTTTGGCAAAGACTTGGTCAAAGTCGTAATCATTGCCGATAGCGGTCAAGGCAGAGGTGTCCGTGCTGAGTGCGATGGCGGGTAATTCCGGGCGTTCGCGTTCGAAGCGACCCACCAGTTCAGCAGAGAAATGCTGTGCATCAGCTGCTGAGCCGCCGTTACCACAGCTGAGGATTTTGTGACCGTTGATCAGTGCTTGGCTCATTTGATTGCCCGCTTCAATTAGCGCTGGTGCGAGTTGATCTGCCGTCGCGATTTTTGCCTCGATACTTTGGCTGAAGTGTTGTTGAATGCGTTCAAGCATGGGGTTGACCTGGCGATGGAAAAAAGAGCTCCAGTATAGCTTGGGAGCGGTGGGGCGCCAATTGGTGTTTTCGTGGTTTAGGCGAGCAATGTGTTGGATTTAATGATCAGCGGATAACGCTTAGCGACCAAAATAGTGGCGAATAATGCGATAGCAATGCCGAGCAATTCAATGTGGGTATGACGAATAACATCCAATTGCTCGATAAAAATGATCACCGGCATAAAGGCAAAGCTGACAGCAACGGTATTGTGTCCAACATAGGCCACAGCTTTTTGTGAGCAGTAAACTGGGAGTATGTTGAGACTGAGGACGATGCTGGCACCCAAAAGGGCTAAATGCCAGTGAGTGAGTAATAAGGTGAATTGAAAATATGGTGCCAAACAGAGTGCAATACCAGCCAACAATACAAAGCGTAATACCATGATTTCACTGGTGGTGGCTTGGTGCGTTTGGATGTAACGGCTGGAGAGGCGTAGGACTTGAAAGCCGCCGATAGGGCCAAGCAGTGCCAATAAGGTATAAGGTGTTGTGTGGATGCCAACATAAAGTGTGATGCCTGTCATTAAAAAATAGAGTGCACACCAGGCGCTGCGTTTTTCGAGTGCCGCAATGCCTGCCATGCCGGCAGAGAAAATGAGGCAATATACAATTGGGTGGACGCCATGAATTTCACACAGGAAAACAGGTGCGACCATGACAAATACGTAAATGCTGAAGCGGATAAACAGGCCAATATCACGTTGAATGACTTTAGCAATATAGGCCCAACGTTTTACAGTCAATGCTCCAAACACAATGTCGGATAGCACAAAGGTTAGTGCCGTCATGGTGGCGCTATTAATCAAGCATTTGAAGACCAGTAAGTAACCCAATGTCTGCAGCAAAATCGAGGTTATGACGAATGCATAGCCCTGTAGTTGCTTGCCAGATTGACGTAACGTGATCATGCAAATACTCCGAGTTTGCCTTGCTGTCTAATGGCTTGGAAATATTGATATAACTGTGCGTAGTGTTCGCTGTGTACAGTCACTTCAACTAATTTGTCAAAACATGAAGTAGGTGGCCTGCACACAGTGCCTTTTTGCGGCGCTGATACAACGGTATAAGCAGACTCAGGGATGGGTAGGTTAAACCCTTTGTATTGACCTGCTTCTGCGGGAATGTATACCGAAAAACGATTCGCTGTTTGCAGTTGAATCTCGTCTGCTGTGACAACGTCCATCGCTAAGTCCAGCTGTAAGGCAGATTGCCAGTAACCAGTTTTAAATTGGAATCCAGTATGCACCGGTGGTCCGGCTTGGCGGCAGGCGATTTCAAGGAAAATTACTTCGCCACGTTGTGTTACAAGGTATTCCGCATGAAATGACCCATTGATGGGGAATGCATTCAATACAGATTCATTAAAATCACTTAAGACTGCAAAGTGTGGATGCTCTGGTTCAACGGCAATCGAGCCTGATGGCAAGCCCGCATAAAATTCTTTTAATGGATGTAGATATTCATTAATGGTATAGACCGCGGTTTGGTGGTCTTTTTTAATGCTGTCGACATGGTAAAGCGTACCGTTAATAAATTCCTCAACTTGGAAGCGTCCAGGTATTGGATTGGTCGCGAGGAACTGTGCATATTCTGCTGCATTTTTAATTTGGAATACGTCAACTGATCCTGCTGAATCAATCGGTTTGATAATTAATTCTGGGCCAATGCTGTTGCACAGCGTCGCATAATTATCGGTGGTTTCTAACGGCTTGAATCGTGGTGTACGAATCCCTGTGGCTTGCACATGCTGCTTCATCTTCACTTTGTCGCGTAGCAGCGGAGTATAGTCAAAGTCAGTGGCGAATGCGTGTAGGCCTTTGCCAGCCAGCGCAATATTTTCGAGGTTGCCTTCATCTGTGCTGAAAACAAAACACTGTTCTGGGCCATATTGTGTGCTGTATTGTTGAATCAGTGCGGCTAAGACCTCTGTTTTATGCAATGTGAATAAGTCAACGGTGCCGGCTGTTTCTACAAAGTGACATACGTCAAACGCTTGCGCATCTTCTGCGGGTAAAGCCTGTTGTTGTGCTTGATCCAAAATCAATACTTTACAGTAGTCATTTAACTGATCGCGCAGCACCGGCATATACAGCTGTACTTGCATGGGTCGTGTGGCAATCAAAATAATAACGCCCTGAAGTATGTCGTTGTTCATCAGCCTAATCCTTTAAGCATTCAGCGGATGCTTCTAGTTGGATCAGGGCTTTTGTATCCTGTTCAATAGTCTTTAAGTCGGCACCTGCCAGTAGAACTAGCATGACCGTATCGATTAATGTTTTGGCGGCGGGTTCGTCAGTTGTGCAGCTGGGTTTCAATACCGTGCTTTTGGCATAGCTGGACAATGTTTGAATGGCACTTAGATCAATATGACTATATGGGCATCGGCGATTTTTAAAGAAAAATAAGCGTTGGTGAATTGACTGGTTTTGTGCGCTTTGAGGTCGATTTTCCAACATTTTGACATAAGCATCTACTTGGTCGGTGTTGTAACGAATACATGACATCAGGTTGACGTAGCCGTAGGCACCAGAAATGCGCGGGTTAATTTCAATTAATTTATATTCACCACTCTCAGTGCGCATGATTTCAACATGACCGAGGCCATTACGCATACCCAGTGCTTCTAAGCAGTTTGAGACATAGCGTTTTGCATCACGAATTTCAGGTGCATGTAGGTCGACGCCATCCAGATAATGGTATTCAAAAGTCGGGCTGTCGTAGTCTTTGGTATAACGGCCTGCTGCGGTGAAGTGATGCTGTCCATTAAACGACGATAGGTCAAAATAAAACTCTTCACCTTTAATTTTTTCTTGCACTAAGTGGTCGCAGTTGAGAAAGAGCTGGTTTTTATCACCGCGATAATAAGCTTCAATCTCGGCAAAATCTCGGCAATGGTTTTGGGCGCAATAACACCTACTGTGCCAGCACTGCCACTGTCAGGTTTGATGACGATCTGTTGTTGATGCTGCTTGAAAAAGGCAATCGTTTTGGCAATTTTTGTATCGATTGTTTCTGGGCTGAGTACTTTGGCTTGTCGAATGGCACTAATGTTGCAATGCTTAAGTTGTTCGTTCATCCAGAATTTTTCTGCACGCAGATGTGTGCTGGTTGGGCAGTTTGCATACCTTGGGAATAGTTTGTTAATCAAAGTTTCTGCGTAGGGGAGCGATGCGCCGAGTCCAGCAATACCATGCACAATGTCATATTGCTGATGGAGTTGCTGGAGCATGGCAATATCTTGTTCGCATTGCCCGCTAGACTGTAGAACGCGTTCAAAAATACCTTCTTTGATTTTTAGATAGTCCAGGTTGGGTAAGGTTTGTAGCGCGATTACGCCGTAGCCCAACTGATCAAAACGTTTAGCTAGGTATTCAGAAGACACCATGGGATCAACAACAACAATGGCTTTTTTCATATGTTTTCTTCCTGTTGGCATAGCAGGCTATGCCAGCGTTATTCAACAAATTAGGCAAGGTCATTTTATGATTTAATGTGACATTGATCTGCTTTAATTGTTATTGTTTTTTTATGTATTATTATTTATTTTAAGGTCGGCTTAAAATATTTTTTCATATTTTATTTCCGGTTTATTAAGTTTTGATTAAAAACCAAAATGGTGCTGTAACTGGCTATTTTTTAAGGTTTCTGCAGATTGTCTGAGACCTTTCTTTATATCGATTATTAAGTGTCTTGTATGTCTCTATTAATTGCTTTACTGTGCATCGAGTTTAAAAATAAAAAGTGTGAATACATGAAGCTCGGCAAAGATCGTTTGATTTGGATTGATTTAGAGATGACCGGATTAGAGCCTACGGTTGATTGCATTTTAGAGATTGCAACAGTCGTAACTGATGGTCATTTATCTGTGATTGAAGAAGGGCCTGTTGTGGCTATCCACCAGTCAGATGATGTGTTGGCGGGTATGAATGCCTGGTGTCAGAAGCAGCATAAACGTTCGGGTTTGGTGACGCGTGTGCGTGACAGTCAGATGTCAACTGAGACGGCAGAAGCTGAAACCTTAGCGTTTTTGAAAAAGCATGTGAAAGCGGGTGTATCGCCAATGTGTGGTAATAGTGTGTGGCAAGATCGTCGTTTCTTGGCAAAGTATATGCCAACCCTAGAAGCTTATTTTCATTATCGACTCATTGATGTCAGTACGTTGAAAGAGTTGTCTAAACGCTGGATGCCAAAAGTATATGGTGGCTTTGAGAAAAAATCACGTCACTTAGCATTAGCCGATATCCACGATTCGATTGATGAGCTGAAGTACTATCGACAGCATTTGTTGCATGAAGCATGTGCGCAATAATTTGTTTACGTAAAGGCCTCAGTTACTTTGTTATATGATTCGCTGGCCTAAGCAAAATTAGCCTTGAGTTGGCGCAGGGCCTGGGCTTCAATCTGGCGGATACGCTCAGCTGATACACCATGCTTATCTGCCAGATCATGCAAAGTTGCTTTCTTTTCTGTTAACCAACGGCTCTCCACAATTGCTTTGCTGCGTGTGTCTAGGGCATCTAAGCCTCGACGCAGTGCGGTCAATTGATTGTCTTCAGATTGGCTTGTTGCGACGGCGTCTTGAGGATCCAGGTCCGGTGCGGCGAAGTATTGTGAAGGTGAGAATGTAAAAGTGGATTCATCAGCTGCATCGGGCGCATCAAATGCTTCGTCATAGGCATTGAGACGTTTTTCCATTTCCAAGACTTCACTGGGTTTAACCGACAGCGCTTCAGCAACTGTATTGACTTCATCCTGTGAGAACCAGCCGAGGCGTTTTTTGGCATTGCGCAGATTAAAGAATAATTTGCGTTGTGCTTTGGTGGTTGCAATTTTAACGATACGCCAGTTTTTGATAATGAATTCATGAATTTCGGCTTTGATCCAATGCACAGCAAAAGAGACCAAACGTACGCCAACTTCTGGATCAAAGCGTTTAACCGCTTTCATTAGGCCAATATTGCCTTCCTGAATGAGGTCGGCCATTTGCAACCCATAGCCTTTAAAACCACGTGCAATTTTAATGACAAAGCGCAAATGTGGCATGATTAAGCGTTGCGCCGCTTGTAGGTCATTTTGTGCGCGCAGACGCTTAGCAAAACTTTGTTCTTCTTCGAGAGTCAACATCGGTACCTGGTTAGCAAAATGAATGTAGGATTCCAAACTGCCGGCCGGTGTTAGGTCAAACGAGAAGGGCAGAGTATTGCGATATGGCATCAATGCATTGGCGTTTGTCATGTTGCGGCTCCTAATTTTAAGCGGGTATTTTAGCACTCTTTGACCTTGAGTGCTAGTTTCCTGAAGTGTCTAATTCAGTCAAGATCTACCTTCTTTTGCGCAGAACTGCGTGCTACAATCCGCCGCGCAAAATATGCACAGCATTCTCAGATGAAATTCAAGCACAAACGTCTTCTCAATGAATCGAAAAGGATGTTGTCGGTTAAGAACTGGCGGCGACGTTTACTTTTCTGGTGTGGCGGCTTAGCCGTTGGGTTGATTTGTGTCTTATTTGCCGTAGTATGTGATCGGATTAACCGTGATTTTATGCGTTTTGTTGTCGAACACCCTTATTGGCCGTTGTTGATTACGCCCATTGGTTTTATGTTGATTGTCACCATTATGCGTTATCTATTTCAAGGTGCTGAGGGCAGTGGTATTCCCCAAGTAATGGCTGCCTTACAGATCAGCAGTGTCAAAACGCGAGCGCGGTTAGTGAGCTGGCGAATTGCCATCGGTAAATTTTTTCTTACCGCTCTGGGCTTTGTATCCGGAGCATCGATCGGTCGCGAAGGCCCAACCATTCAAATGAGTGCTTCGATCATGCAGGCATTGGGCAAATGGGGGAATTTCCATCGCCACGATATGGAGCGAGGCCTTTTGCTGGCAGGTGGTGCAGCCGGTATTGCGGCAGCGTTTAACGCACCGTTGGCAGGGATTGTCTTTGCTATTGAAGAGTTGAGCGGTTCTTTTGAAAAGGGGGTCAGCGGTACCATTATCACGACTGTGGTGTTGTGTGGTTTAGTTGCGCAATATTTACTGGGTAATTATCACTATTTCGGGACCAGTGCTGCTGCATTGGATGTGTTGCGCTGCGGTTGGTTACCGATTTTGTTAATGGCTTTGTTTGGCGGGACACTTGGTGCTTTATTTAGTTTGCTGTTGATTCGGATTTCTTCCTTAATGGCCAGTATCGTGCGCCGTCATCCTATTTGGTTGGCAGGTTTATTAGGGTTTGCGGTTGCCTTGATTGGGGTATTTTCCCACGGTGCTACTTTTGGCAGCGGGTATGCTGCGGCTAAAGCCATTATCACGAATCACCAGGCATCTGCCGTTGTGACGGCTTATGGGCCATTAAAGCTACTGGCAACACTGATTACCTATCTTTCTGGTTTGCCAGGTGGGATTTTTGCACCATCGCTATCTGCAGGTGCAGGGTTTGGCCAATTATTTGCGCATTTCTTCCCAGCACATTTTCATGATGCGGTCATTTTGTTGTGCACGGTGGCGTATTTTTCTGGTGTGGTGCAAAGCCCAATTACCTGCTTTGTGATTGTATTAGAAATGACTGACACCACTACGGGGAATATGTTATTACCCATTATGCTCACTTCAGTCATGGCGACAGGGATTTCAAAAATGATCTGTCGTGAGCCGCTCTACCATGCTTTAGCACAGCGTTATTTAGCTTTATTGAAGACTTAGGGTCTCTTTTTTAGGCGTTTTATTTTTTTTGCGCTCGTGTTTGAGTAATAAATTAACCAAGCGCCGAGTAAGGCACATGCGCCGCCTATAAAAGATAAAGGGGGCGGCATTTCGCTTAGTACCAACCAGCCCAAAATCGTAGTCAGAATCGGCGCAGTATATAATCCGGATGTTGCTTGCGTGACAGGCATGTACTTAATGGCGATGCTCCAGCAGGTATATGAAATGGCGCCAGGAAAAACACCCAGGTAAAGTATGGCCCAAGTGGTATAGGCAGGTGCATGTAACATATCATGCCAAGCGCGTGGTGCCCAGAAAATAGTGGCTAATGCGCCACCCCAGATGCCATAGCTAGCAATTTCTAACGGCTGAAATTTTGTCAGAAAAGGCTTTTGTGCTGTGATATAGATGGCGCCTGCAAGTGCAGCCAAACAAATGGCCAGCACACTATTATTAAACTCTATATGTTGGTTGGTTTTGGCGATAAAAATAACAATCAAACCTAATATTGCGATGCTGATGCCTAGCCAGCCGAGTTTGGGTAAGCGTTCGCCCAGAAATAACACGGCAATGATGGTCGCGAAAACAGGGATTGTTGCAATGATAAAGCCGGAAATGGCAGCTATCACATGTTGCTCACCCATCATGTTGCTCACCCATATTGAGCATGACGTTGTAAAAACCAATGCCAAGGCCACCATTTGCTAACATGAGCAGAGCTTCAAGTAGCGTAGGACGTTGTTTGTTTTTAATCGATAGAAAAAACCAACAACATAATTATCGAGGCGACACAATAGCGAAAAAAGCCCATGGCCATGGGTGTGTAGCCTTGCAAGCCGATGCGAATACCAACGTAGGAAGAGGACCAGAATGAGACCGTGGTACCTAATGCAAGATAAGCGGTTAATTTAGCATTCATGAGCAGTCGTGAGTGCAATATGCGCCACATCAAAGTGGCGCATGAATTTAATTTTAGGCTTCAGTTTTCAAATACTGGTTCCATTCGGCAATTTGTTCAGCCATCTCTGTCATCAAAGCGCTATCGTCACCTTCAATTGTAATATTTTGAATGGTGTCATTCTGGCGAATATCCATCACAACATCTAAATCACTCTGATCAACCACTTTGCCAAATACGGTGTGCATATTGTCGAGATGAGGGGTTGGGCCATGCGTGACAAAGAATTGGCTGCCATTGGTGTTGGGGCCTGCGTTTGCCATGGATAAAATACCTGCGCTGTCATGCTTAAGTTCGGGATGAAACTCATCGGCAAAACGGTAGCCTGGGCCGCCAGTTCCGGTGCCCAATGGGCAGCCGCCTTGAATGACGAAATCAGCGATCACGCGATGAAATTGATTGTTTTGATAAAAATTGTTTTTGGCCAGATGGATAAAGTTGGCAACAGTTAGCGGGGCTTGTTCCGCATATAGATTAAGTCGAATGGCGCCTTTTTCAGTTTGAATTGTGGCGATGAGATTAGACATTCTGTTCTCCTTGAGGATTAGAAAAAATAGCATTCAGCCAAACGACAGTGATGATGCCAATATACGCACCAAAAATCACATCGCTGGGATAATGGGCGGTGATGATAACACGACTGATGGCAATAACAGCAGCACATAAAAGTAGAAGTACGGTTAGCCAGTATTTGCGACATGCATAGCCAATGGCAAACAGAGTCGCAAAGGCAGAGGTTGTATGTCCAGAGGGTGAAGATGTCCAAGCATGCTTAGTGGCTAAAAAGTGGAACCCGTATAAATGCTCGCTAAAGAGTAATTCTGGGCGATAGCGGCCTAAGATCACTTTGAATGCTAAACAAACAAACTGTGCAATCAATACACTAAAGGCGATTAATAGCCAGTTTTTTCCCGTCTGTTTACGGCCACCTGTTTGACAGGCAAGACCAATGAAAATAGCCAATAATGCCAATATGCTCCAATGGGAAGACTTGCACACTTCACCAATCCAAATGCTCCAAGCATAGTAAATACTGGTGGGCGCATGTAAGTGCAGCCATACATCAATTGGTCGATCTAGCCAAACAAAGCAAATGGCATAAATAAAGATTAAGCCGATTAGTGAAACGCCAGTGGTACGAAGGGGTAAGGATTTCATATTAAGTTCACCGTCAGTCTTGTTTTTTCAACGAAGCGGAGAATTGCAAGCATTGCCTTAAGAGTCAATGGGGTAATTGACAGGTGGCACTGAACTCAGTAGCCTACCTGGCTCGAAAGAAGAGGTGCGCACGTTAGGTGAGCGGGTTTAGACCATCAATCGGTTGATGAAACCAGCAAGGGAACGGGCGCCGAAGTTATCAGTGGATTGATCGCTGCGTAGCTGGGGGTTTTGTCGGAAGGCAAAATCACTGTCGTACGAGTTTTCGTATGGGGCGCTTCTGGATAATCCTGGATGGATTGATTATCCTGTTGCGCGCTTTATACGGCGGGATGGGAGTGAGTTAAATGTCTACAGGATGTCAAGTTGCGAAGTTTGGTGGTACCAGCTTAGCGGATTATACGGCCATGTGCCGTTGTGCTGAAATTGTGCGTTCTGATACGCGCATTCGTTTGGTGGTGGTGAGCGCACCCTCTGGTATTACCAATTCCCTCGTCAAAATCAGTCAAGTTGTGAGAACTTCACATGCTGAAGCCGTTGAATTAGCCCAGGGTATTGCTGCAAAGATCCAGCAGTTTACGGACGCGTTGCCTGCAGATGCGGCGCGTGATCAGCGTGTTACACAGTTATTAGAAGACATGCACCTGCTGGTGTTAATGTTAAGCAAAGCGCACAGTGCCCAGCTAGTCGATGAATTACTGTCCTTTGGTGAGCGCTTGTCCGCTGTGTTTTTTACCGCAGTACTGCAGTCAGTTAATGTTGCAGTACGTCATGTTGATGCGCGCACCTTATCGAAAACAGATGATTGTTACGGCAAGGCTAATCCCGTGCTTGTCGATACACAGGTGCAAGTCATTGAGCAATTATTACCGCATGTAACCGACCAAGTGTGTGTAACAGAAGGTTTTATTGGTGCAACGAATGATAATGTAACGACGACTTTAGGCCGGGGTGGCAGTGATTACAGTGCGGCATTGTTTGCAGAAGCACTATCGGCCAGTGCTTTGCAAATTTGGACTGACGTCAATGGTATTTATCGGATTGATCCCCGTATTGTGCCACATGCAGAGAAAATCGATCATTTGTGTTTTAGTGAGGCGGCAGAACTGGCAACGTTTGGTGCCAAAGTATTGCATCCCGCTTCCTTGTGGCCAGCCATTCGGAAAAAGATTCCTGTGTATGTCGGCTCTAGTTTACAGGCAGAAGCTGGGGGTACCTGGATTACCCAAAATAGTGAAACACCTGTGCCAACTGTACGTGCCATTGCATTACGCAGTCAGCAGACTTTGCTGACTATTCACAGTCTGGAAATGTTTCATGCCCGAGGGTTTTTGGCGAAAGTGTTTGCCGTTTTCTCTAAGCACAATATTGGTGTGGATTTGATTACCACCAGTGAGGTGAGCATTGCTTTGACGTTGGATGATGCCGCTTTTTCGACTGAGCGCCCGGTGGTATTGAAAGCGCTGCTGGCCGATTTGCGTTGCATTGAAAATATTAAAGTTGATGTTGAATCAGACTTAAGTTTGGTGGCGATTATCGGTAATCATTTGCAAAAAACAGCGGGTGTCAGTGGGCAGATTTTTCAAGGTCTTGAGCGCTTCAATATCCGTTTGTTATGCCATGGTGCCAGCCAACATAATTTGTGTTTTTTGGTTAATGCCGATCAAGGTGAGGCGGTTGCGCAACAGTTGCATGAAATTTTTTTTGCAGCGGATGAGGTGAATGCATAAATGGAACAGCAGATGAAAGTTGCGATTATTGGGCGAGGTAAAACTGGGCAGGCAGTCATTGACTATTTGCCGGAGACTCAAGTTTCAGGCGTTTACTCGCGAGAGAACCCAGTAACGGTTGCAGCATTACAAGCTGCTGATGTGGCAATTGTCTTTGTGCCTGGCGCGGCAATGGATGCTTTAATACCTATTTTGCTGGCCGCGGAAATACCGGTGATTTGTGGTGCAACAGGCATTGACTGGCCAGCAGCATTGTCGGAACAAATGGCAGCTGTACAGACGCGCTGGATTATGGCCAGTAATTTTAGTTTGGGTATGAGCCTGATGCGTCGCTGTATAAAGCTATTAGGGCGAGCCAGTCAGATTTTGCCAAACCCTGATTTTCACATTCATGAAGTACATCATGTGCACAAGCAGGATACACCCAGTGGCACTGCCTTGAGCTGGCAGCAATGGCTGAATCAACCCTGTGAGGTAACAGCTGAGCGAGAAGGTGATGTCAAAGGTGTGCACGTGTTGACGGTTGAAACACCTGCGGAACGGATGACTCTGAAACATGAATCATTAGATCGGCAGTTGTTTGCCCAAGGTGCCGTCTGGGCTGCGCACTATGTGCTCAGTAAGGCAGGGCATAGCTTGGCGCCTGGCATGCATTATTTTGATGAAATTATTGATGAGTTACTCAGCGTTTGAATGGATAGGAGGATAGCGTGAAAGATTTAAGTAATACCGCCTTATGGACTGCATTAATTACCCCGATGCATGCAGACGGTCAGATTGACTTTGCCGGCTTAACGCGATGTGTGCATGAGCAGGAAGCTGCAGGCAATGGCGTGTTGTTGCTTGGCAGTACGGGTGAGGGACTGGCTTTAACCACGGCTGAAAAGCAGCAAGTCGTCGAACACGTGGTCAATTTACAGGTTAAAGTGCCATTAATGGTTGGCGTTGGCGGTGCGCAATTGCCAGAACAATTAGCATGGATGGCTTTTTGTGAGCAGCAGGCGATAGATGCGTATTTATTGGTAACACCCTTATATGCCAAGCCAGGTCCTAAAGGTCAAATTGCCTGGTTTAAAGCGTTAATGGATACAGCGAGTAAGCCGTGCATGTTATACAACGTACCGTCACGCACTGGTGTTGATATGCATGTTGATGTGCTCAAAGCATTGTCAGGTCATCAGCGTTTATGGGCTGTGAAAGAAGCCAGTGGCGCTTTAGCGGATTTCCAAGCATATCAGCAAGCCAATGAGGAGTTGGCATTTTTCAGTGGCGAAGATGGCTTGATGCCAGAATTAGGTGGTTTAGGTGCCGTCGGTTTGGTTTCGGTGATTTCCAATGTATGGCCGCAAGCAACGCATGCTTATGTTAAGGCTGCATTTGCAGAAACATTAAGCACAGAAGAAGTCGCGTTGTGGAAAACAGCCAGTGCAGCCTTATTTGCTGTCAGTAATCCTATCCCAGCTAAGGCTTTATTAGTGTATAAGGGTTGGTTTGCATCACCGGCCTTGCGCTTGCCTTTACTGGGCGATGAATTAACCGATATGTCACCATTGCTCGCAGCAGATCAAGCGGTGGAAAATTGGTTAGCGACAGGAGGTAAGTCATGAGTGTGGCAATCGATTGGCAACACGCTATTCAGCAATTAGAGTCCGGTGAAATTCGCGCGGCTACGCGTCAAGCTGATGGTCATTGGCAAACTAACGTTGCCGTGAAACAAGCGATTTTAGCGGCGTTTCGTGCCGGTGAAAATCAAGTCTGCACCGGGCAATATGGCGGGTTTATCGATAAACATAATTTGCCGGCGCGTCATTTTACGCTGGAAGATCAAGTGCGCATGGTACCAGGTGGAAGCGCGGTGCGGGCAGGTGCTTATGTAGCGCCCAGTGTCATTATTATGCCGCCGGCTTATGTCAATATTGGGGCTTATATCGATAGCGGTACGATGGTGGACAGTCATGCATTAGTGGGTTCTTGTGCGCAAATTGGTAAACGTGTACATCTCTCTGCTGGTGTGCAAATTGGTGGAGTGCTCGAGCCGGTTGGTATGACGCCAGTGGTTTTGGAGGATGATGTGTTTGTTGGCGCCGGTAGTGTGATTGTCGAAGGCATTATTGTGCGTCAGCGTGCAGTAATTGCGCCGGGTGTCATGCTGTCAAAAGCAGTGCCGGTGTATGATTGTGTGCATGAATGCATGCGTGAACGCGGTGCCGAGATTCCAGAAAATGCGGTGGTGGTGCCAGGCACTCGACCGATTCAGCAAACCTGGGCGCAGTCGCAAGGATTACAGTTGCAGTGTCCGGTGATTATTAAATACCGTGATGAAAAAAGTGATGCGTCATTAGTATTAGAGGATAGCTTGCGATGATGAGAAAGGCTGCGCAGCATCGAGAACAGCTCGCTGCTTTGGCGGCGCAATTGGTGCAGCCGTTTTTTTTCTATGATTTAGATGCCGCCGCCGCGCATTTATCAACGCTCACAGCAGAGCGTTTGAAACTGTGGTATGCCGTCAAGGCTAATCCAATGTCTGCTGTGTTGCGCTGTATGCAGCAGGCAGGGCTAGCCTTTGATGTGGCAAGCACCGGCGAGCTGCAGCAAGTGTTGAAGCAAGGTATCTCAGCTAATAGCATCCTCAATACAGGGCCGGCGAAATCGACACAACAGTTGCGTGAAATGTTGCTCGCTGGTGTGCGCGTATTTGTGATAGAGAGTTTGCAACAAGCACGTGATCTGAATGCCTTATCGGCAGAACTAGACCTTTATCCCACTGTTTTGCTCCGTGTTCAGTTGCAGTGGGATGATGCTGTCGGTTCGGAAGGTAATGTCTTGGGTGGCTGTGCGCTCACGCCATTTGGCTTAATGCCGCAAGACTGGCAAGCATTTGATGTGTCTGACTACCCTTGTTTATCGGTGCAAGGGTTGCATATTTTTCAATGGGGCAACTTGTTAGATCCAGCGCTATTAGGTCAGGTTTGGCAGGCGATTGTGCTGCAACTTAAGGCATTGGCTGAGCAGTTAAATATTCCATTGAACATATTCGATCTTGGTGGCGGCTTGGGTATTCCATATAACTGTGCAGATACACCGCTGGCCTGGTCTGATGTGTGTGCGCAGCTAAAAATTGTGCAAACGCAATTGCCAGAGAGTGAAATTTGGCTGGAATTAGGGCGCTATGCCATTGGGTCTTTTGGTTATTATGCGTGTCCAGTGATTGACCGTAAATGTAATGGCGGTCAAACCCAATTAGTGCTCGGTGGTGGTGTCAATCATCTCCTACGGCCTGCGTTGACCTCGCAGCCATTTCCTGTGGCATTGCTTCGCGATAGTTCGGCTGATATGGCCTATTTTGTACTGCATGGGCCTTTGTGTACTGGGTTGGATCATTTAGGTATCTGCCAGTTGCCCAAAGATATCATGCCAGGTGACTGGTTGGTGTTTTCACAATGTGGTGCCTATGGCTTTACTGAAAGCATGCCCTGGTTTTTATGTCATACATTGCCGGGTGAAGTGGTTTATCAGCAAGGCCAAGTTGATATACTGCGGCCACCTGAAAAGCCGGATAGTTGGTTGAGATAACGTGCAGAGTTGTGAACACATTGTTGGAGAAGACGTTCGAGGTTTTCCATTAACGATCAAAAGTTTTCACTGGGCAGGGCGTCAAGCTGATGCCCCCAGTGTCTATATACAAGCCAGTATCCATGGTGCGGAATTGCAAGGGAACGCCGTGATTGCCGCTGTGCTAAAAGCACTGGAGGCAACACCGCCCTTAGGCAATGTGACCATTGTGCCGCAGTGTAATCCTATCGGTGGTAATCATAAGGTTGGTGAATATACCCAAGGTCGTTTTGACCCCATGACCGGAGAAAATTGGAATAGCCAATATTTTTGTCCGACTGACGATTGGATTGCCGCATTTGCGCGTACACATCAACATATGACTCGAACAGCATTAGAACAGGTGTTTCGCCAAGCATTGCTGACTGAAATTGAAGCGGCTTTACAGGTGCCTTGGCAGTTATCCCGTGGTCAGTTTTTGGCGTATAGCCTGCAGCGTATGGCGTGTCAGGCAGATTATGTTTTGGACTTGCATACGGGATCTCAAGCTGCACGTTATTTGTACCTGCCGCGTTATGCAGAGGCAGCAGCACAGTACTTGCATCAGGAACATGTGCTGTTGATGGAAAATAAGTTTGGTGGTGCATTAGATGAGGCGACTTTTGTGCCATGGTGGACCTTAGAGCAGCAGCTGCAGTCACTGGGTTATGCATCTGATGGTATTCAGCAGACTGAAGGTGTGACGGTTGAGCTCGGCAGCCAAGAGCAGTTAGACCAAGCCAGAGCTGATTTTGAAGCCGCGGGTATTTTGGCGTATCTAAGTGCAAAAGGCGTTTTGCCGACAGATGCTTATTTGCCCAATACAACACTCAAACGCTACATTGGGCGGAGTGAGGATCTACTGACCTTTTATGCGCCTCATGGTGGATTGTATGAGTTTCTTTGTGCGCCAGGCGCCTGTGTTAACCAAGGTGATGTATTCGCGCAGTGCTTACAGGTTATAAATTATGGTGAACAACCCATTGTCAAACCGGTACATGCGCCATTTTCCGGGCGATTGGTCAATCAAATTGATTCAGCTGCCGTGCCAAAAGGTGCAGAGCTAGCGAAGTTTCTGTGTGATGCTGTGGTAGTGAGTTAGATCGTTGGCGCTGCGATTCATATGCAAGCATTCTAGAGTCGCACTTATCTGATCAAAAATTATACAAATTAATCGTGCTTTGTGTTATTCTAAATTGATCATTATTTGGACAATAGTTAGTTTGGCTATGAAAGGTCAATCTAATCTCGATCATCAACTGAATGACAAGACTTTTAAACGCCTTCTTTCAGAGCGCCAGTTTCTGGTTGATTTCTGTGAAGTTTATTTGCCAGATACCGTGAAATCACTGGTTGATTTGAATCAAATCGATTTGTTTAAACTGAATAGTGAGACTGTGCATGGTTCCATCAAGGCAGGTCGGATTAATCGCAAAGAATTGTCCGATGTAATCTACAGAATAGGCTTAAAAGCCAGCGAGCAGGAAGCCTTT
>CAZIIK010000049.1:0-3536 GCA_964539235.1 uncultured Gammaproteobacteria bacterium
CATGAAAATTAGTCTTTTTGGCTTGTGATGATCAAATTTGCATCAAAAATCCAAATGTAGAGTGCATTACGGTAGCATGCTGAAAAATGCCTTTAACAAAGGCTTGGCCGAAGGCAGAAGCTTCTCGGGTACCCTCTTAGATTTTTTTCATCAACGACTTTTCCTGAGATATTGAAAATTTCCAAAGTGTTGAAATCAATTCGTTGGGTAATATCTTCGGGTAAGTAGGATTTGTAAAAACCAATCGCGAATACCCGATTGGACATCAAGGCACTAAAGGCTTTGTCATGTATGTTGGCGGGTGTGTGACGCATCTTGAAGTAGACCTTATTTACCAGCAATAGGAATCAATTGCGTGCCCCATTGCAGTTTGGTGCGCAGGACTTCGTAATAATCATATTGCTTGGGATGTACCAGTTTTAGCGTGTGTGGACAGCGTTTGATCTGCACCTCATCGCCACATTGCAAGGTCAAATGGTTTTGGCCGTCATAGCTGAGGTGTGGTTCCGTTTTGTTATAGCTGCCGACGGTAAGCGTAACTTGGCTGTTGCTGTCGATCACAATGGGTCTGCTGGTCAAAGTGTGCGGAAGCTTTGGCACCAAGACCAAGGCGTCTAATGCTGGGTGCATAATGGGACCACCAGCGGATAATGCATAAGCAGTTGAGCCGGTTGGTGTGGAAATGATCAAGCCATCAGAACGTTGGCTGTAGACAAAATAGTCATCGATGCGTAATTCAAATTCAATTAATTGTGCAATATCACCTGGGAACAGCACGATATCATTTAAAGCATTGCCGGTGGCGAGGGTGTGTTGTGCACGCACCACGCTGCCGGTGACCAGAAAACGTTCTTCGATGCTGTATTCACCATGCAGAATTGGCTGCAGGTGTGCAGCGAGATCATCAGGTTTAATGTCGGTGAGAAAACCCAATTGGCCACGGTTGATGCCCAGGACTGGGATGCCGGCGGCAATGACTTCGCGCGCGGCGTGTAATAGGTTGCCATCACCGCCAATGGCAATGACGAGATCCACTTGATGTGCCAGTGTCTCAAAATCAGCAATATTAGCCGGTGGTCTTGTCAACACTGCGGCTGAAGCGGTTTCGACAGTGGCAGGAATCTGCCAGGTTTCGAGTAAAGTAAGTAGTTTTTGCAGGGTTTCTGCCACCAGTGGGTTGCGGTGCGTGCCGACAATGCCGATATGTTGGAAGCTCACGGTATGCTCGTAGGTGAAAACAGGATTGGCTCATTCTAGGGGGGTTGCATGGGATGGTCTACTTGGTAATCGTTGCAATGAGGCTGCTTGTATCGATATCATGCCGGCCGCATAGACAAGGTAAATATAAGAATTACAGTTCTGAGGGAAGCTAAGATGTTGCGTATTGTGTTGTATGAACCCGAAATTCCACCGAATACCGGTAATGTGATTCGTTTGTGTGCCAATTTAGGCGCCCAGTTGCATTTAATTGAACCGTTGGGGTTTGAGCTGGATGACCGCCGTTTGCGTCGCGCGGGTTTAGATTATGACGAATGGGTAACGGCACAGCGCCATACCAACTATGAGGCTTTTTTAGCAGCTGTGCAGCCACGCCGTGTATTGGCATGTTCTACAAAAGGGCGGTCTTATTATCATGAGATTACATTTCAAGCCGGTGACGCATTGTTATTCGGGCCAGAAACCCGAGGACTGCCAGCGACTGTATTGGATCAGTTTTCACCGGCGGATATTTTGCGTATTCCAATGCTGGCAAATAGCCGCAGTTTGAACTTGTCGAATTCGGTGGCAGTCATTGCTTATGAAGCTTGGCGGCAGTTGGGGTTTGTTGATGCGGTTTAGCATTAAAGCATTGTGATCAATGTGTGATGACATTACCCAGGTCCCTGAGCTTGTCGAAGGTCCGTCGTCGAGCTAACCGTAGTTTAAGGTTTCACTCGCATCCTTGCGGCCGACCTAATAGTGCGTCGACGGCTTGTTTGGCGGGTTGGTGCTGATGAATGATGCGATAAACCTGCGTGGCGATTGGCATTTCAGTGCCTTGCTTTTCACACAGTTTCATTAACGTTTGACTGGCTTCAATGCCCTCAATCACTTGGTCGATGCTGGCGCAGGCTTCTGTCACAGACAGGCCTTGGCCAATCGCGAGGCCAAAACGGCGATTGCGTGATTGGTTGTCAGAGCACGTTAAAATTAGGTCTCCCAGACCACTGAGTCCTGCTAGGGTTTCTGCTTCAGCGCCTAAGGTCAGCGCCAGCCGGGTCATTTCAGCTAATCCGCGGGTGATTAAACCAGCTTTGGCATTCATGCCGTAACCTAGGCCATCAGCAATGCCCACAGCAATGGCGATAACATTTTTAATGGCGCCACCGAGTTGCGCGCCGATCAGATCTTCCGCCGTGTAAACGCGGAAGTAATCAGCGTTAAAATAGTCACGCATTTGCTGAGCAAATGCCGGTGTGTCAGAGGCAATAATCACCGCAGTGGGCAGTTGTTGGCCGACTTCTTTGGCAAAACTGGGGCCGGTGAGGATTGCTTGAGGTATGTCAGGACCTAACACATCGGTCGCTAATTCGCTTAAGAAACGGCCAGTTTCTCGGTCTAAGCCTTTGGTGGCCCAAATCAAGCCAGTTTTTTCCTGTGGCCAGTACTGGTGCACCTGTTGAATAACCTTTTCAAAGGCATGGCTGGGGACAGCAATGAGTACATGATCGCTGTTTTGGATGCTGTTGATTAGGTCGGGTGTGATGTGCAGAGTCTCAGGGAACTTTGCACCAGGCAGGTAACGTTGGTTCTCTCGGTCTGCTGCCATATTCGCGCAATGGTCGGCTTCACGTGACCATAAGCCAACGCGATGACCATTGCGACTTAAAACCAGTGCTAGGGCTGTGCCCCAAGCACCTGCGCCAATGACGGTGAAATCGTAGGCGGCTTGAGGCATGGCCTAGTGCCGGTTTTCGTTGGTTTCGGCTGCGGCTTCAGCTTGGCGTTGCTCATAGAGCATGTCGAAGTTGATCGGTGCCAATGACAATTGCGGGAAGCCTGCTTTCATGACAATGTCAGACACTGCTTCGCGCAGGTAAGGGTAGAGCATGTTAGGGCAGAAAGAACCCAATGCGTGTTGCAGCTCAGCTTCGTCAAATTGAGTGGCGCCGAAAATACCTGCTTGGAAGACTTCAACTTCAAAGGCCAATTTCTGTTGGTTATTGACGATACATTTGACGCGTAGGGTGACTTCATAGGTGTCAGCTTCTGCCAAGGCTTTGGCTTCGTGGTCAATTTCTACGTTCAATTCAGGCTGCCATTCAGCACGAAAGGTGCTGCTGCCTTCCGGAATTTGCAGGCTCATGTCTTTAATGTAGATTTTATGAATTTGGATTTGAGGTTCGTTTGCTGTATCAGTCATTAGTTGGCTTCCTTGTTTAGAGTCTGTCCGAAAATGGGTATTTTTCTTGTTATGCATTCAAACAGATGCGGATTTTTGGGATGTGCAGGGTCATAATACCGATTTGTCACGTGATATGCAGCACACAAGCCAT
>CAZIIK010000050.1:0-65267 GCA_964539235.1 uncultured Gammaproteobacteria bacterium
TCACTCGGGTATACCTTTTCCATGGCTTGTGTGCTGCATATCACGTGACAAATCGGTATTATGACCCTGCACATCCCAAAAATCCGCATCTGTTTGAATGCATAACAAGAAAAATACCCATTTTCGGACAGACTCTTAGGCTTTGGTATGCTCGGCGTACTGTGTTTTGTTTATTCTAGACCTTGGTTAGCAACTGGTATTGTCATTGCCATCTTTGGCCTAGGTCATGCGTATGGCTACCTACTAGGCTTAATTCGTAACAAAGACGCAGCAAAAAGCCATACTGGTATCGTACCATTCATGTCACTGGTTGTTGCCTTAACTTTAATTGCCGGCTTGTGGGTTCACCTCCACTAGACCAATTGAGAGCGGCTCGCTGATTCTGGGCCGCTCATTTTTCCGTCTTAAGCACCTTATCTCCGCGACACATGAATCGCATCAAAATATATCCTAAACAGGCTGCTATTAATGAAGCCACCAAGATCCCGATTTTTGCCATCATAATTTGTTGTCCCGATGTATAAGCCAACTCAGACACAAAAATCGACATCGTAAAACCAATCGCCGCAATCAAACTAAGCGGTAAAATGTGCTGCAATGATACATCATCAGACAACCGTACCCATCGCATTTTCACAACAATAAAAGATGCACCAAAAATACCGATCACCTTGCCCAAGATCAGCCCCAGAATAATGCCCAAAGTTAAAGTTTGTAACAATATTAGCCAGACTCCTGAGCCGGCCGCCAAGTGCACACCTGCATTCAGCAAGACAAATATTGGAATAATTAAATACGTCACTGGATAGTGCAACGCATGCTCTAAACGTTGCAGAGGGGTCTCTAGCACATGTAAAACCCCTTCTATAGCCTGTAAAATAGCCGCACGCGTCCCCTGCCCAACAGCCCAGCTACCTTGCGCAGTCAAAAACTGTTGTAATAATTGCTTCAAGTCCTCACCAACCGTCATGTCAGTATGGCCCAATCGAGCAGGAATCGTAAAAGCCAACAACACACCTGCAATTGTCGCATGCACGCCTGATTTAAAAATGAAAAACCACAATACCAAGCCGATCAACAGGTAGGGTGACAACTTACGCACACCCAGAACATTAAAACCAATGAGAATACATAAGCAAACTGCCGCACACCCAAGGTATAACCAATTCAAGCCATGGCCATAGAACGCCGCAATCACAATCACTGCCCCCAAATCATCGACAATTGCAATAGCTGAAAGTAAAACAAACAGACTTCTGGGAACGAGCTTACCCAACAAAGATAAAATCCCCAGAGCGAATGCAATATCAGTTGCCATTGGAATCGCCCACCCCTTGAGCGCACCGGGGTCATGATGATTCAACAGGGCAAAAATAATAGCAGGCACTAACATTCCACCCAGTGCCGCAACCACTGGCAACAAAGCACGCCGCCAAGAACTCAGCTCACCCACTAAAATTTCACGCTTGATTTCTAAACCAACCAATAGAAAAAAGATCGCCATCAAACCATCGTTTACCCAATGCTTGACTGACTTATATAGCCCAAAGGAACCAACCGAGAAGCCGACTTTTGTTTGGTTAAGCGCATCGTAGAAATGTCCATAATGGCTATTGGCCCACACCAAGGCAATCAATGTACAGATAACCAACAGGACTCCACTGAAAGCTTGGCTAGAGACAAATTCTTCGAAGGCGCGCACAACGCGCATAAAAGGCAAAGTGGGTTGCTGTGACATAACCTAAAGCCGCAGACAAGAAATATCGGCCACCTGTATAAAAACTTGCCTGACCAATTGCAAGAGCGCCAGGCGATTACAGCGCACCTTCTCATCTTCTGCCATCACCATGACCGCCTCAAAAAATACTGCAATGGGCCCAGATAATGTCGACAATGCCGCCAATGCCGCCTCATATTGCCTAGCAGTCACCAGCTCACTGACCTGAGCTTGTAAAGCCTCAACTGCCACAAATAATTGCTGCTCGGCCGTTTCAGCTAATAATGTTGCATCAACAATCAACGCATTGGTTTGGGCTGCTTTCGACAGCAGTTTCACCACACGTTTGTTTGCTGAAATTAATGATTCTGCCGATTCCGCTTGCTTAAACAACATCAATGCCTGCATACGTTTAAACAGGTCAGCAGGATTGCAAATTGGCAGCATTTCAACGGCATCGAACACATCATGCGCAAGACTTTGATCCAAAGCCAACCCTTTCAAACGCTCCAAACAAAAGTCATACACATGCTCTGCAGTTTCGGCCTCTGTCAACACACCGGCATATTGCTCAACGGCAAACTGTAATAGCGCCGCCAAATCCAGGGGCCACTCTGTTTCTAACAGCACCCGCAACACGCCAATGCTAGCCCGACGCAAGGCAAATGGATCTTTGCTGCCGGTTGGTGGCTGGCCAATGCCAAAAATACCCACCAATGTATCAATCTTATCGGCTACCGAAACCACACACCCTAATTGTGTAGCCGGAATCTCATCGGCCGCAAAACGTGGCATGTAATGCTCTCGCAACGCCACTGCAACTGCCTCGGGTTCACCATCATGCCGTGCGTAATATTGACCCATCACTCCCTGCAAATCTGGAAATTCACCGACCATATCAGTCAACAAATCAGCCTTACACAATCCAGCTGCCTGCTTCGCAAGCTTGGTATCAGCTCCAATCTGCTCTGCAATCCAAACGGACAACTTAGCGATACGCTCACTTTTATCCGCCAGCGAACCCAGCTGATGCTGAAAAGTTACATTGGTCAAATTGGGCACACGATCTGTCAAACGCTGCTGACAATCTGTGCGATAGAAAAACATGGCATCTGCCAAACGCGCACGCATAACTTTTTCATTGCCCCGCACCACTGATGCTGGATTGGTCGATTCGATATTACTCACCGTAATAAACCGCGGCAGCATCTGACCAGTTCCATCTAAAACTGCAAAACATTTCTGGTGCCTTTGCATCGCCATCATCAAAGCTTCTTGCGGGACCTGCAAAAATTCTGGATCAAATTGACACCATAACGCACACGGCCATTCCACAATATTTGCAACCTCAGCTAACAGCTCGGGTTCAATCACAGCATGACCCCCTATATCAGTTGCAATTTTGTGAGTTTGCATTTCAATCGTACGACACCGCTCATCAGCATCAGGCATTACATAGCCTTTATCTTGCAACAAGGTCGCATAATCATCTGCATGCGCCAAGACTAATGCTGCCGGATGGTGATAGCGATGACCGTACGTAACGTTAGATGCTTGACACCCATAGGCCTCGAAAGGTACGACTTCATTGCCATACAAGAGCACCAACCAATGCACAGGGCGAATAAATGGCGTATTGGCATCACCCCAACGCATCATTTTTGGTACCGGTAAACGTTGCAAAGCAGATGCAATAATATTTGGCAACAATTCAACCAATGGCTTTCCAGGCTGAGTCGCTTTGAACCATAACCACTCACCCTTATCTGTTTTTAAAGTTTCCACCTGGTGCTGTTCGATACCGCAGGCACGCATAAAACCTTGCATGGCCTGAGTGGGTTTACCATCTTCATCATAGGCAACCTGTACAGCAGGACCACGGCGCTCGATAGTCTGCTCTGGCTGCGCCTCTGCCACATCTGACAAATGCACTGCTAAGCGTCGCGGTGCACAGTAAACTTTCACGGCAGAAAAGGTGATGTGTTGTGCTGACAACCCTTCCGTAATTGCTACTGATAAGGCATCTGCCAGTCGAACCAAAGCCTTCGGCGGCAACTCTTCTGTGCCAATCTCAAACAATAAAGATTCATGACGCATATCATTGCCCTCCTTGTGCAAGACAACCTGGAAAACCTAATGCCTCACGCGATATGTAATAAGCTTCAGCCACGCCGCGCGATAAAGTACGTACCCGCAAAATGTAACGTTGACGCTCTGTGACCGAAATCGCATGACGCGCATCTAATAGATTAAATGTGTGGGAAGCTTTTAATAACATTTCATGCGCAGGCAAAGGCAATGCCGCATCCAGTAAACGTTGGCTTTCACTTTCATAATGATCAAACTGCTGGAATAACGCATCAACCGGCGCTTCTTGGAAATTATAAGTCGACATCTCGACTTCATTTTGATGAAACACATCGCCATAAGTCACAGCACCTGCAGGTGTTTGTGACCAAACCAGATCAAACATGGAATCTACATCTTGCAGATACATTGCTAAACGCTCCAATCCATAGGTAATCTCACCGGTAACCGGCCGACAGTCCAAACCACCTACCTGTTGGAAATAAGTAAACTGCGACACCTCCATGCCATTTTTCCAAACTTCCCAACCTAAACCCCAAGCACCTAAAGTAGGTGATTCCCAGTTGTCTTCAACAAACCGAATATCATGCTCCAGAAGATCAATTCCTAAAGCACGCAACGAGTCCAAATACAGTTGCTGAATATTGTCTGGCGAAGGCTTCAAGACGACTTGGAATTGATAATAATGCTGGGTGCGATTGGGGTTTTCACCATAACGACCATCCGTAGGACGACGAGAAGGCTGCACATAAGCCGCGTGCCAAGGTTCAGGACCAATAGCTCGCAGAAAAGTGGCAGGGTGGAAGGTACCCGCACCCATTTCCATATCATAAGGTTGCACAATAATGCAGCCTTGATCAGCCCAATACTGCTGTAACGTCAAAATAATTTGTTGAAAAGTCAAACGATTTGCCATGGCAAAAGCACTGCGCCCTCTATTCATTAAGGCCGGGGAGTATAACGCAAAATGACCAGGCCGGAAATTACGCCGACCGGCTAATTTTATCTATGATACCTCTGCACAATTCGATTATTGGCGGCGTTTAGAAACCAGACGCTCATCAAGCTCAAACGATAAAGGTACTGCTGTTGCTAATATAGCCTGACTACGTGGATGGACTGGATTAAGCACATAATTCCATTCTCTAGGCACAATAACACTGGGAACTGCCAATACAGGACTTTCTTGAGCATGCAACCAATCATCCCCCAACGAAGCTGTCTCTGGTGGTGCTTCTGGTTCTCGCCAAGTGGTTGGTAAATGATTACGCTTCAAATAGATAATATCTTCTTGAGGTAAGGTTAGACGCAGCAGCCGATAATGCTGTAGCAACGGGTAGTGATCCAGATGAACTAAAATTTCTAAAAGCGCCAAAGATTCTGAACCAGCAATATATAGGCAAGCTTTACCTTTACTATTCCAACGACCACCATAACGTTTGGCACCATCACCACTGAGCGCTGTGTCCAGCCATTTTGCTTTGACCAAACGATAAGCACTGAGCGCTTTCAAGAGAAAACCCCATGCTCCAAACGTCCTACCAGATCTAATACTGCTTCCATTTCAGCTGAAGTAGCCAGCATATCAATAGGACGACGATGACCTAATCCCTGTACCGGCTTGTTTAACCAAGCCCGAGTGGCAAGCTTGTCACCTTCAAACAGCTCCTCAGCTGCTTTATATAGCCGAGCATAGCGATATAATTTATCACTTTCTTGCGCGGTAAATCGTTTACCTTTACGACGCTGCAAAGACGCAGGTGAAATCGTAATGACTTCCGCAAATTTTTTTTTATCGAGCCCAGACAAGTCGGCCAATGTATTAAACACCGTATATGGGAGTCCCTCGTGCAGTAATTGATAAAGCTCTGGGCCACGCGATGGCATACCAACAGTTTCCCAGAAACTGCGACGCCTTGCCATATTTTGCTGCAATGTACGCATTTGAATTCCTCAATTGATACATCTTGATTATATCAGGTGATCAGCTTATTTCAACTTCATCCAACAAACACGCCTCAGGATACAGCAGCCGACCCTCTGCAAAATGCACCCCTTCTGTAGCCAATAGCTGAAGCTTTTTCTCTAGCGTAGCGCCTACTTGCTCACCCTGGAAACCACCCAAGGTTAAATCAGATGCAATCACACGATGACAAGGTACTTCCGGTGCAAAAGGATTACGCCGCAGTGCTTGGCCAACTGCCTGCGCAGAGCGACAATCAATCGCTCGTGCCAAACAGGCATAAGTAGTCACTTTACCGCGCGGCACCTGCATTAAAGCCTGATAAACGCGTTGTTGGAAAGCACTTACAGTAGCAAATTTATCATACATTACATTACCTCCAGCCGTGGCATATGACTGTACCGTTTGAGCACCTGACTCAAGCGTATGGGCGCACTCAATTCTGTCATGACAAATGTTCTGCAGCGTAACGTTTAATCGCTTTCAGCATCTCATACAACCCATTACGACGCGTTGGACTTAAATGCGCCTCAAAACCAATTTCGCCGAGAAAATCTGGTGACAAAGCCGCAATGTCTTGAGCTGACTGACCACTGTATACCGCAAATAAAACCGCCATCAGACCTGACACGATCGCGGAATCACTGACACCAGAGAAATGCAAACAACCATCGCGGAACGAACAATCCATCCACACCTGAGATTGGCAACCACGAATCAGGTATTGCTCGATCTGCTTCTCAACTGGAAAACTCAAAGTTTTACCCATACTAATCAGCATTTGATAACGCTCAGTCCAATCATCAAAAAAGCCAAATCGCTCAATAATTTCTGCCTGGGCCGCCTGGATGGAAGTCATGGGAGATGCTCATAAAATACAACGGCCTGAATATACCGAGGTTAGACAGTGTCGTCACGAGTTTTTTCGGTGTGGAAATGCGACAACTTAAAACTTGTCTTCAAACTATGAGAGTCTGTCGTCAAATTGCTTACCTGTAGCGAAAAAGGTGGAAGTTTAGAACAAATGAATTCAAATTTGCGTCGAATAGCAGGGACTATTGGGCAATAATTTGAATTCATTTGGGCAAATTCAACATCTTTTGCAGCCAGGAGAGTAATTTGACGACAGATTCTAATCTCAAGCGAAAAAATTTTCACCGGTCAGGCGTTCAAAAATATCGATATAGCGTGCACTGAGTGTTAACACCAGTTCTTCAGGTGCTGCTGGCAAAACTTCATCTTGGTAAGGATCACAGTGCTCGCGATACCACAAACGCAGCATTTCCTTATCAAAATTATCGGGTTCTTGGCCGTTGGCCATCAGTTCAGCATACGTCTCGGCCAACCAATACCGACTCGAATCTTGAGTATGACACTCATCAACCAGAATAATGTCGCCATGTTCATCAACACCAAATTCATACTTAGTATCAACCAAAGTCAATCCGGCTTGCTGTGCCTTTTGTTGACCAAACGCGAATAGCGCCAAGGCTTTCTCTGCGATAAAGGTCCACTGGTCTGGCGTAATACCGCCCAGTGCTGCCAAACGCTCAGTTGTTAAGGGCTCATCATGATCTTCTGCTTTGGTAGACGGCGTTAAAATTGCCTGCGGCAATGCTGTATTTTTCTGCAACCCATCAGGCAATGTCGTTTCAAAGAACCGACGTTCCCCTTGTTGGTACAACTGCCAAATCGATGTGCTGGTGGTCCCGGTCATATAGCCGCGCACCACGACTTCTATGGGAAAAACTCGGCATTTTTTAACCCGCGTTTGATTCGGTGCCGGCACGGCCAATAAATGATTCGGGATGATATGCCGTGTCTGCTCAAACCACCACACACTGGTACGATTCAGCGCCTCACCTTTGAAAGGAATCTGGGCAATATTACGGTCGAAAGCACTCAAACGATCTGTGGTGACCAGCAACAGACTGTCGCCGCAATCATAACGATCGCGCACTTTTCCTCGATACTTCGGGTAAGGCAAATCAGTTTCAACAATGCAATGAGTTAGCGCTTCGCGAATCCGCGGCAAAATAGTCATAACACCTTTCCCCCAAAATCAACCAGCAAAATGATAGCAGTCGGCAACAATCGGGTTATACAGCACAGTTTCTGCCTGCAGCATCTGCGCGAATGCAGCCTGATCCACTGTATCAGGAATATCAAAGCCCCACACAATACCATGCTGCAAGTGCGTGATCTGCGTTAAGCCACACTGACGATGTAAGTTATGCAGTTTATGTTGCGCCAAGACATCTTCATGCAGACGCACCAAATACGTTAAGTCGTGCTGCAGCCCAGCCGGTTCGACTAAGAATTCTTTGCTGGAATTCCATAATTCATAACTGTCTGCCAATGCTGTTTGCAAATCCGCTGTCGACATGTCGCTACTCATTTTCCAATGCACATAACGTTTCACACCAATCGGCCAACCCATCTGGTGCAAAGCATTTTGCACAGAAACCGCCACATTATCGTGAATCACCATAGCAACCAACAATTCGGTTTCTGATGCCTGACGGGCCCGCGGCTGAATCTGTGGTAGCGCTGCGTCATCCGTCAATGTCGTGTAATCCACCGGCTGACCCGATTCGATATAACGACGCATTGAGGTAAACACCGCGTCACCAGCTGGCGTACGTTCAGGGTGTGGCATCATCGCCAACACGTTACCCGCTGCGTTCGATACCGCAGCCAAATTCTCAACGGCACCATTTGGATTCACTGGAAAATGCGCATCTACACGACCCGCTGCATCACAATATTGCCACAGATCAGCACCCGCTTGTTTGAGTTGCGACAACACATCTGACGTCAACACAAAACGGCCTTCGGCATGCGCCAATGGAATCTGCAGGGGTGCAGCATCACCTTGATTAAAAACGCCCGTTCCAGACTGCTTAGGTTTAATATGGCACCACGCATTGTAAAACCCAGTCCCCAATACTTGGTCATTCTGCATGCGTTTATTCTCGGTTAATGCCGCGGCAACGCGATAGGTGCCATCCGCTGCACGCACACCCGGCACTAAGCCACTTTCCACCAAAATCTGCGCACCGTTACAAATCCCTAAAACCGGCTTGCCTTTTTCTGCCTCAATAGCCAAACGTTTTAACACTGGATCTTTGGCAGCGATTAATCCGGAACGTCCACGGTCTTCATAGGAAAATCCACCCACGAGGATATAACCCGCAAAACCATCTAAAGCGCGCGCATCGTTCCACAAATAGGGTTGCGGTCGCATGCCAGCCCGCTGCACCGCTAACGCCGTCTCACGTTCACAGTTCGAACCTGGAAACTGAATGATTGCAATATCCATATATCAAGACCTTTATAATAGATTGACGACCGATTGCGCTGCAGGCACCACTTCACCTATCCGGTAATACGGCATCTCCGCCTGTTCTGCCAACACGGACTCCAACGCGGAAACTTGCTCAGGCGCAACGACGATCACCCAGCCAATCCCCATATTAAATGCGCGATAAGCTTCGTCGATGGGCAACTGGCCCAATTCGCATAAGCGTGCGAATAATGGTGGCGCTGACCAACTGTCTAACGCAATATTCACACCACAGCCTGACGGCAATACCCGTGGAATATTTTCCAACACACCACCGCCGGTAATATGCGCCATGCCTGCAACCTGAACACCTGCATCCAACACAGCGTGTACAATGCTGCTGTAATTGATATGCGGTGCTAGCAAAGCCTCTGCAACGGTTTGACCTACGGTGTCTAATTCAGCGTCGATGGCGTAACCACCGACTTCAAATAACAGTTTGCGCGCCAATGAAAACCCATTCGTATGCAAACCACTGGATGCCAAACCATACACCACATGACCTGGTGCAATGGTTCGACCATCAATAATAGCATCGAGTTCGACTACACCGGTCACCACGCCGACCAAGTCATGCTCACCAGGTAAATACGTATCGGGCATTTCCGCGGTTTCACCGCCGACCAAAGACACACCATTCACACGACAAGCTTCCGCCATGCTTTTCACAATGGTTTCAACCGTATCTGGGTTCAATTTATCATTAGCGACATAGTCCAACATCGTTAAGGTTTTGGCGCCTAATACCAAAATATCATTGGCACAAGCGCTCAATAAATCATGACCCAAATGGGCAAACTGACCTGCCATGCGCGCAACAATGGTCTTAGTCCCAACACCATCGATGCTCTGCACCATGACCGGATGATTGTAGCCAGACAATGCCGACTTCAAATCGAACATAGCGCCGAAACCACCGATCCCACCGATCACGTGAGGTGAAAACGTGGCTTGCACCGCCGACTTAATCCGACGAACCACCTCGTTCCCAGCTTCAATATCAACACCGGCATCGGCATATGTGACTTGTGACATAGTTTTTTATCCTAGTTTATATAGCGTGATAGGGCGCACTTCGCTAAAAGATACAAATGACTGAGTCTGTGGAAGTCGATGCCTATAAAAGGTCGCACCAAAACGGATTCAATCAGCAGTTCAAATACCTCGGCTCATTTACCCCATACGTTTCTTCATGCTTTTTATGCATTCAACCGTTGGCGCAAACCGTCTTGCCACAACTGTTTTGCTTCAGCAATCGGTAATGCGTGACCATTGACGGATAAGACACCATCCGTTGTGGTATGACCCAGATTTTGCCATGGCAAACCAGTTGATTCTAACGCGCTGGAAACCGCGGCATAATCCTCAGCAGAGACTTCTAATACAAAGCCAAATGATTCACTGAACAAAGCCTCTATCTCTGTCAATTCCGTTGCTAACGTCACCGAGCAGCCAAAGCCTTTGGCAATACTCATGAGTGAAATCGCCGTCAACACGCCCCCTAATGCCACTGACTTCGCCGCCAAAATCTGGCCTGCTTGAATCTGCTGCTGCAGCCACACCAGGCTGGCACGCACCTTGGCCAAATCAGGTTTTGGTAAAGCAGCACCCAAAGCATCATGGCATTGGTAATACACACTGCCGCCACATTCGGCCTGCGGCATGCCCAGTAAAATAATCTGCGAATCAGCACGCTGAAAGTCGGTGCCGATGGCTTGCTCAACATCCGCCAAACGCCCCAAGCAACTGATCATCGGACTGGCCGGAATCGCTCCACTCTTGGATTCGTTATACAACGACACATTCCCTGCCACAATCGGCAAGGCCGCGTCGGGATGGTCGAATAAGGTTAATGCCTGACATGCTGTTTTCATGCCATCTATCGCCGCGACAAAATCAGCCATTTGTTCAGGTTTTTCTGGATTACCAAAGCATAAACAATCGGTAATGGCTTCAGGTGTTGCCCCAGTCGCAACCACTTGCGCAACCGCTTGTACAACGGCATTAATGGTTGCCCAATAGGGATCAATTTTGCCGTAGCGCGGATTAGCAGCCACGGCTAATGCGACACCAACCTGTTGAATTTCACTCGGCCATTCTGGTCCATTAAAAGGCGCTAACACACCGGCATCTGCACGACCGCGTTCTAAAACTGTACGGCCCTGCACTTGCTTGTCATAGGTTTCATAGACGCACGCCCGACTGGCAATATTTTCATGCGCCAGCACGCGACGCCAGGTCGACAACACATCGGCTGCTGGTAAAGTCGGCGCGGCTAACTGACGTGCAACAGACTTCACTGGGCGATCATAGACAATGCCCTGTGTAATATCTTTCGCCATCGCATCGATCAATACTTCACCTTGATAGGTCACACGATAACGACCGCCTTGCTTAATCTGGCCAACCACCGTTGCACGCGCGCCTTGAGAGACGGTGGGCAAAGCATATTCTTCATTGTAATGTGCCAAAACTTCCGCGGTGAGCTCTGGCGGGCAAACCCACATATACCGTTCTTGCGTCTCTGAGCATAACAACACCGCTGGGTTTAAATGTTCCATGCTGACGCGCACATCATCTAAACACACTTCGGCACCATAACCCGCTGCTTCAGCCAATTCGACACTGGCGCAGGCAATACCACCCGCTCCTAAATCTTTAAACCCAACACGGTGGACTTGATTACGCGCTGCCAACTTTTCAAACAATGCATAGTTGGACTTCAACATCATACGACCCAAAAAGGCATTGGGCTCTTGCACAGCCCCACGGTTTTGTTCATCTGCTTCTGCCTCCAAATCAACCGATGCAAAACTGGCGCCGCCAAAACCACTGTTATCCGTGGGTTTTCCGACCAGAATCAAATCATAACCATCGGCATTTTCCGGCGCATAAGAATGCGTAATATGATCAGCCTTCACCACACCCAGCGTCACTGCCGTCACTAAGCAATTCTCGTTATAGCCCGCATCAAACTGCACATCACCCGCAATATTGGGCACACCCAATGCATTGCTGTAACTGGCAATCCCAGCCACAACACCTTCGTAAACCCAATGGGTTTTATGTTGCTGAATATCGCCAAAACGCAAACTATCGGCATTGGCAATCACGGTTGCACCCATGCAACACACATCGCGCACATTACCGCCAATACCGGTTGCAGCACCTTCAAATGGCACCACCTGAGAAGGGTGATTATGCGATTCATGGCTGATGACAACACCGTACGCATCACCGGCTCGATCACGCGCAATTTCAACCACACCTGCATCTTCTTTGGCACCTAAAATGACATTAGGCCCATCGGTCATCAATGTCTTCAGATGCACACGCGAGCTTTTATAGGAACAATGTTCTGACCCTTGAATACCCCACAAAATACATTCTGACAACGTCGGCGCACGCCCCACCATTTCCTGAATTTTCAACGCTTCCGCTACGGTAATGGATAACTGATTTTCATCAATTAAACGCTGGATTTCGGTTTCTGCTAATGCGGCAAAATCAAATTGTATGTTGTCAGACATCGTGGTGCGGCAATACCCTGAAATTTGAAGAGCGCGATAGTAACATGGGTATTATAAAAACCCAATCAAGAAGACCATTGCATCACCGCAGTAGCAGTAAGGCTTACGCCGCCGTTTTTTGATAATCCTCAACCGTACCGGAAAAACGACTTAAGGTGCCGTCTGTAATCAGATACAGCTCATCGACCAAGCTACGCAGCAAATAGCGATCATGCGACACTAAAATTAATGCCCCATTGTACTGCTGTAAAGCGAGCATCAAAGCTTCACGCGTTTCCAAGTCTAAATGATTGGTCGGTTCATCAAGCAATAACAGATTTGGTCGTTGCTGAATAATCATCGCTAAGGCAACCCGCGATTTTTCACCGCCAGAAAACTGCGACAGGGCTGTTTGCGCGGCATCACGGTCGAAACCAAAGCTACCTAAATATCGAATCAAATCTTGATCCGGCGCATGAGGCGCTTGGCGGCGCAACAACTGCAGTGGCGTATCCTCGGCGGATAACTCATCCACTTGATGCTGAGCAAAATAACCTATCTTAACCTGACCGGCACAATCGACCTGGCCTGATAATGGTGTTAAAGCACCGCATAACCCTTTGATAAAGGTACTTTTACCCGCCCCATTTAAGCCTAACAAACCAATACGCATACCCGCAGCCAAACTGAATTTGACGCCGCACAGCACCAAATCATCGCCATACCCTAAATCGACCCGGTCCATTTTGACCATGGGATTGGGCATATGTTCAGCTGCTTGAAATTCAAAACGAAACGGCAAAGTATCGTGAATCGGTTTGAGTAACTCCATGCGCTCAATCCGCTTCAAGCGGCTTTGTGCTTGTTTGGCCTTACTGGCTTTAAACCGAAAACGATCGACATATTTCATCATATGATTAATCTGCGCCTGCTGTTTCCTGAATTGCGCATTTTGTAAGGCGATTTGCTGCGCGCGCAGCAACTCAAAATTCGAATAATCACTGTGATATAACTTCACCTGACCCGCTTCAATATGCGCGATATCAGTGGTCACACGATCAATAAAATCACGGTCATGCGACACCATTAACACCGCGCCACTGTAGTGTTTGAGATATTTCTCCAGCCAGATAATAGCTTCCATATCCAAATGGTTAGTCGGTTCATCCAACAGCAATAAATCACTGGGTTTGAATAAACAACGCGCCAAATTCAAACGCATGCGCCAACCCCCAGAAAATGATTTCACCTGCTTGGCAATGGTTGCTTGCGAAAAGCCTAATCCATGCAAAATCTTGGCCGCATTGGCCTGCGCAGCATAACCATCCATTTCAGACAGGCGATGATGACATTCCGCCATTTCATTAAAATCATTTAATGCCTCAGCTTGTGCTAACGCTGCGAGCACTTGTGCCAAAGGTTCATCGGCTGCTACTACATAGTCCAAAGCTGTTTGCTTGGTACCTTGGACCTCTTGCTGCAAATGGTTAATACGTGTACCGCTTTTCAGTGAAATTTCACCGTCGCTCGGCTCCAACTCGCCCAAAATCGCAGCAAATAAACTCGATTTACCACAGCCGTTTTTACCCACTAACGTCATGATTTGTTTGGCATATAAGGCAAATGAAACCTGGGTCAATAATGGTTCCGCACCTCGGGAAATACTGATGTTATTTAATGTAATCACGGACTAATCACATTCCTGTGTATAAGTCACTGTACATTCTGAAGCGTCATTGCCTGTAGGCTGACAGGTTTGATGTTTCACTGCATGACAATGCGGCGTGTTGTGATGCTCCACCTGATGCTGCGTGTGCGCCGATGGTTTCGGTGCACTGGGACCCGAAGGCACGGTTGGTGCCGGCGGCAAAGTTGCCGGGCCTGCTTCAGTTTGGGCCTGGTCATGCATGGCCTGTGTTTGCTCAGCGTCGTTAATTAAGGCTTGCCAATTCACGTCGCTTTTACTGCAGGCCGTGAGCGCACCAAATAAGGTGATCAACGCTAAGATTTGAATGAAATTTCGATACATACGGACAATTTCCCAGATCAACAAGGCGAGCAAGCATAGCACAGGGCATAGAATATATATCCCAGCGTATTAATCCCTATTGACCGAATATGAAGGGCTCGGGCAGGCTGGTCGCCTAACTTAATTGTCGTGAGATTTAAACTGTAAAACATAAAAAGGTAACCGCCATGCTCATTAAAAATATCTTCGCCCTTACAATTGTCAGTTCAGCCATTGCAACCGCATCACTTGGTTTCTCAGGTGTTCAGGCTCAAACCTGCCATTTGAATCAAAATCCAGATGGATCATATACACAAGTTGGCTGCAGCAAAAGAGGTAATGATACTTTCCAAGTGTTTGCTGGAAATGTCATAACACTTCAGCCACACCTACAACACATATTTTTTCAAATCACACATGCTGACAGTATTAAGGTGAATGGTGTTAACACCCAGTACTTTAGAGACCTAATGACTCAAGGCACAACCTTCAGAGTTAGTATTATCGGTCGCGGTGAGACCCAAATCCCCAACGGCACAAAGCTTTTCAGTGTTTCATACAAAGCAAAGGTATTGGATTTCGCCAATTCGGAGCTGGTGTGTCAACCTGTCTATTAGGCAACTAAAGCCCACAGCCAAAGGGTGAGCCGCAGCCCATACTGAAAATATTGCCACCGGCTGACACAGCTGTGCAGTCGGTGCGTTCGCGCGCGGCCACCAGGTCCGCTGTGCCGTGATATAACGCTGGATCTAACAATTGTGCAGCCATTTCAGTTTCCAGCGCTGCGGCTTTATGCAAGGTTTCTGTAGACATACGGCACAAATCAGTTTGATCACTATTCACGCAAGGATCACATTCCAAACTGCGATGCGCCAAAATCGGTGAGCCGCTACGTTCAACCAAAGCCAGAATGTCCGCATCATCGTGTTTGAATAATGGGTGCCATACCGCGCGTTCGCCATAATGCGGACTGTCTTCGATGTGCTCAGGCAATTGATTCAAACTCACCGCAGCCGCACGACGATGCGCCAATAGAATAGTAGCTTCCAAATCAGGATCACACTCTACTTGATCTAGCCAAGCCAATAACGGCAAACCTTTGAGAAATCCGGCACACCACTGAAACTTACGCGACGGAAAACTGCCACGTGTTTGCATCAAACGAACAAAATCTGCTTGTGGGCGCAACACCACCCACTTAAAACCCAAACCTGACACCCAAGCCTCGCACTGTTCGACCCGCGCCGGCCATTCCGGTGCCGCCCAACCGGTTTCGACATAGACCACGGCAACATCAGTTAACGATTGTTCAGCAGCCCATTGAATTAAGGCAACACTGTCATTACCAAAATTAGCTGGAATCACATACATCACGCGCAACCTGTAACACCGGCCACATAACGTGTTGGATCTGCAACACCTGCAGCAGCAAAACCTTCGCGACGCAATACACAGCTGTCGCAACGACCACAGGCTTCACCCACTGCATTTGCCTGATAACAGGAGACACTCAAACTGTAATCCACACCCAAGGCCACACCGGCTTGAATCGTTTCTGCCTTACTTAATTGCACCAGCGGCGCGCTGATTTGAATGGCTTGGCCCGATACACCTTGTTTAGTCCCGACGTCCGCCACCTGCTGGAAAGCTGCAATAAATTCAGGTCGACAATCAGGATAACCTGAGTAATCCACACTGCTAACACCAATAAAAATTCGCTCGGCACCAACCACTTCGGCATAAC
The DNA here is from genome assembly GCA_964539235.1 of uncultured Gammaproteobacteria bacterium. Lineage (GTDB taxonomy): Bacteria > Pseudomonadota > Gammaproteobacteria > Francisellales > CACEW01 > CAZIIK01. The sequence goes on from CAZIIK010000050.1 coordinate 16,376, forward strand.
CCAAGGCAATCGATAAAAACACGATATTGCGTGCTGGCACATAGGTTGCTGGGATCTCACCATCTCCAGCATAATCAGGCACATCAATTGTTGTATCGGTTAATGTTGAACCACCCAATGCCCCTAACGACTTTAAATCAATCACTCGATGCGGCACCGCAAAAGTCTCCGCAACACGAAGTGCTGCAGCCAATTCAGCCACATGACGCTGCTGGTAATCAAAACTAATCGGGTAAGGCGCATAGCCTTCTGATTGTGCTAACGCCATACAGGTCAAACTGTCTAAACCACCGGACAACAGCACCACCGCTTTTTTCATATCACACTCCTTTACGCAGGTTTGAGTTTTCAGGTTATCTGAGACCTTTGCGCGAACAGATTATTGGGTGAAACTCTCAAAAGGTCTCAATCTGTTTATCGCGTTTTTTCAGATGAACCAACAGCAAGGAAATCGCTGCCGGAGTGACACCCGAAATGCGACTCGCTTGCCCAATAGTTTGCGGACGCACATCGGTTAATTTCTGCCGCACTTCATTCGATAAGCCGGATACGTTGGCATAATCTAAATCCGCCGGCAATACCGTTTGTTCATGACGCTTCTGACGTTCGATTTCTAAGGTCTGCCGTTCAATATAACCGGCGTACTTCGTTTGAATTTCAATCTGCGCTGCCGCTTGTGCATGCGCCAAGCCAGGGCCCAAACCCTCAATCTGCATTAAGTCAGCATACGTCACCTGCGGACGCTTCAGCAATTCTAATACGGGGTATTCTCGTGTCAGTGATTGATCCAAAGCCACTGAAAAAGCCCGTGCCGCCGCAGTGTCAGGCCGCACCCAAGTCGTGCGCAAACGCGCCAGTTCAGCCGCAATTAACTGCTGTTTTTCTTGAAACACCTGCCAACGGGTTTCATCAACCAAACCCAGTTCCTTGCCTAATGGCGTGAGCCGCGCATCGGCATTATCTTCGCGCAGCAACAAACGATATTCCGCACGTGATGTGAACATGCGATACGGTTCTTGCGTACCGTTCGTAACTAAATCATCTACCAACACACCTAAATAAGATTCATCACGGCGCGGTGTCCATTGCTCACGCCCAGCGGCCCGGCGCGCGGCGTTCAACCCGGCTAACAAACCTTGTGCACCGGCTTCTTCATACCCAGTGGTGCCATTGATTTGCCCAGCAAAGAACAAGCCTTGCACCGCCTTAGTTTCGAGGGTGAGTTGCAGTCCACGTGGATCAAAGTAGTCGTATTCGATGGCATAACCCGGACGTGTGATGTGGGAATTTTCAAAGCCTTTAATTGCGTGGACAAAGTCTTGCTGCACGGCAAATGGCAGGCTGGTGGAAATACCATTCGGATACAGCTCAAATGTATCCAAGCCTTCTGGTTCAACAAAAATCTGGTGTTTGTCTTTATCAGCAAACCGCATCACTTTGTCTTCAATCGATGGGCAGTAACGCGGTCCAACACCTTCAATATTACCGGAATACATGGCGGAACGGCTGATGTTCTGCGTGATGATGTCATGCGCCTGGGCATTGGTATAGGTGATGTAACACGGCACTTGGCGTGGATGTTGGCCGGCGTCGCCTAAAAAGGAAAATACCGGCGTGGGTTCGTCACCAGGCTGTGTTTGCATCACAGAAAAGTCGACGGTATTGCCATCGATTCTCGGCGGTGTGCCAGTCTTTAAACGCCCAACTTCAAACGGCAAGGCACGTAGTCGTTTCGCCAAAGCATTTGCTGGCGGATCACCTGCACGTCCACCGCCATAGTTAACGTCACCAATGTGGATGCGACCGCCCAGGAAAGTGCCCACTGTCAGTACGACATTGTTTGCCATAAAGCGTAAACCCATTTGGGTAATCACGCCGGTCACACGGTCGTGTTCGATCACCAGGTCTTCTACGGCTTGTTGAAACAGCGTCAGGTTAGTTTGTTGTTCAACCAGACGACGAATGGCTTGGCGATATAGATTACGATCGGCCTGAGCACGCGTTGCTTGTACCGCTGCGCCTTTGCTGGCGTTTAGAATACGAAATTGTATACCCGCTTGATCGATTGCCTGAGCCATAGCGCCACCCAGTGCATCAATTTCTTTGACCAAATGGCCTTTGCCAATGCCGCCGATCGCCGGATTGCAGGACATTTGGCCGATACTGTCGATGTTGTGTGTGAGCAATAAGGTGCGCGCACCCATGCGCGCTGCTGCCAACGCCGCTTCTGTACCGGCATGGCCACCACCAATCACTATCACATCGTAAACATTTTGTTCGGACACGCGACAATACTCATCGTCAAGGGTTAAAAATGGACGCGCATGATAGCGAATTCCGTGGAAATGCGCAAAATTAGACCAGAAAATGGCGAGCGCCCGCTGTTAAATGGCTGACCTGAAACGAAAAAAGCCGGGTTGTTGAGTGATGGACTATAAACGGAAGAACTAAGTTAACCGGCGTTTTATCTATATCTCCTTCGAAACGCCGTTAATGCATCCCTGCAGGCTGACACTGCGACCTCCTGTCGCAGAGCCTTCTCAGGAGATATAGCTAAAACACTTTGAACGGCATTGCCGCCCCAGCAGCTTTCAAAATAACCGAAATTTACATTTTTAGTATTTTTAACGGAATTTATAATAGAATTAGTCCATTAATGGATTGTTTTGGAAGTAGAACATGTATGTCTGCAGAGTTTGGACAATCGGAAGAGATGGCAAACCAAATTTTTACATAGGCGATGACAAGGCTAAAATTGATAAGGCACAAGCTAGGGCCTATCAGGATGCAGGTAAAAACTCTTATCCACAGCACCATGACGCAATCACTCATATCGTGTGGATTGGAGGCACTATGCCGAGTGAAGGCGATACAGAAACCTTATATTCCGTACCCGCTTTAACACTTAATGCAAAAGATATTCGGCCTAAAGCATGTGCGCGTATTCGAGAAGACCTGGCCCAAACTATTGCAAAATTATTTGCAGAAGAGCGCATATATACTTCCCAATGCTCTGTCATCATTAACACAGTAATCGTTGCCAATGTGGCTACGGCAATTGAATGTATTCAGGGCATGCTAAAGAAAGGCCTTATAATTGAGATAACACCCTGTAATGTTTATCGGTATCTTACATATCTTTCATCTTCATCAGAATCAAGCAATCCATTTCGACTCACGTTTTTTGAGTATGCGAAAGCATTAAAAGATCAAAACGCACGACGATACTCAGATCGATATGGAATTGAATCGAAGAAAGACTCAGAGCAGCCAGTTGAAATAGAAATGTCGCTAATGGGTGATAGTCGACCTGATTAAATCAACAACTGCCTTGCCATCCAACACTATCTTTAAAACATTTGCATATTCGGTTTGACCTGGATGGAACACGATGCCTAATATTCACTTGATATCAAAAGCATCTACTGGCATAAGTGATCAAATAATATCCTTTTAATGATCGGAGCGCCGTAACCATGCACACTGTAAACGCACAACATTGGATTCATAAGTTGAATCTAGAACCGCACCCGGAAGGTGGTTACTACGGTGAGTTTTATCGCTGCTTAGAAAATGTAATCTGCAGTGACACACAAAAGCGTTCCGCATGCACCTCGATTTACTACTTATTGGAAAACGATCAAAAATCGCATTTACATCGTTTAACTTCAGATGAGATCTGGCATTTTTACGCAGGACAGACACTCATCATCTATGAAATCAGCCCAGAGGGCCAGCTGACGGAAACTGCCTTAGGGCAAGGTGAAACAGATGTGTTTCAACATGTAGTACCCGCCGGAAATTGGTTTGGTGCAAAGTTACAAAAGCCCAACGGGTTTTCGTTGGTTGGGTGTACAGTTGCACCTGGTTTTGAATATGTAGACTTTGAACTGGGAAGCCAGGCAAGCTTGCAAGCATTGTATCCTCAACACCAGCAGTTAATCACGGAACTGTCTAACTAGCGCGGAATATACTAACCAAATTTTTAATCTGAGACTTTGTAAAAATGGCACAAGAAATCATTACAGAAAATGATCAGTTGGCACTGACGGAGACGGATAGCCAACGTGTTTTAGACCTATTAGGCGATCTCCCAACACCGCGCACCAAGCTGATATACGCCCACGCCAAATAAACATGCCAAACCCGTTAGACAATGCCCGGGCAAATGTCTATCATACGCACAATTCTCCTTCTGCCTGGGTTTTATCCTATGAAACACTCCATTAAAAAAGTCTTACTCCTCGGTTCTGGCGGCTTACGCATTAGCCAAGCAGGTGAGTTTGATTATTCCGGCTCACAAGCGATTAAAGCCCTAAAAGAAGAAGGTATCACCGTTATTTTGGTGAATCCGAACATCGCAACGATTCAGACTGATCCGGACATGGCGGACAAGGTCTACTTGCAACCGTTGAACAAGCCCACTGTCACCGAGATCATCCGCACCGAACGTCCTGACGCCGTACTGCTAGGTTTTGGTGGACAAACGGCCTTGAATTTAGGTTTAGCATTGGAAGACGATGGCGTTTTCAAAAAATACAACGTTGCCGTCCTGGGCACAGATACACAAGCGATTCGTTTGTCTGAAGACCGTAAATTATTTAAAGAAGAACTCGACAAAATCGGCGTCTGCACTGCCAAGAGTTTTGGTGTTTCCACCGTAGAAGATGCGATCATTGCTGGCCGCGAAGTCGGCTACCCTTTAATGATGCGCTGTGCTTTTTCACTTGGCGGTTTGGGCTCTGGCATTGTCGACGACGAAGCCACACTGAGATCACGTGTCACTGAAGCGTTGAGCGTCGCGCCTCAAGTGTTGATCGAAGAAAACATGATCGGCTGGAGTGAGTTTGAATACGAAATCGTGCGTGATGCTGCTGGCAACGCATTAACCGTGTGTAACATGGAAAACTTCGACCCCATGGGCATTCACACCGGTGAAAGTATTGTCGTTTCACCTTCGCAGTCACTGACCAACCGCGAATACCACATGCTGCGCGAAGTGGCGATTAAGGTCGCTAATCACTTTAATATTATTGGTGAGTGCAATATTCAATACGGTTTCAACTTAAAAACCAGCGAATACCGGGTCATTGAAATCAATCCCCGACTGTCGCGTTCCAGTGCTCTGGCTTCTAAAGCCACCGGTTACCCACTTGCCTTTGTCGCGACAAAATTGGCCTTGGGCTACAAGCTGCATGAACTGAAAAACAGCATCACCAAAAAGACCTGTGCTTACTTTGAACCTGCGTTGGATTATGTCGTAGTTAAAATTCCGCGTTGGGATATTCAAAAGCTGAAAGGCGCTGAACGCCGCATCGGCACGGAAATGAAAAGTGTTGGTGAAGTCATGGCCATTGGCCGCAGCTTTCCAGAAGCCTTGCAAAAAGCCATTGGCATGTTGAACATCGGCGCCACAGGTTTGTTGGATTACCCATACGAAATTCCAGATTTGGAAGCAGAAATTGCCCAAGCGACTGACCGCCGTATTTTCGCCTTACACCGTTTCTTTGTGGCAGGCGGCACGGTCGAAAAAGCTGCTGAACTATCCTGCATCGACCCGTGGTTCTTGCACCACATGTATGCCATTGCAGATACTGAGCGCCAACTGAAAAAACACAAATTATCCGCTGACTTACTGCACCATGCGAAGAAAATGGGCTTTTCTGACCGCATCATCGGCCAATTGATTAAAAAAGATGAAAACTTTGTCCGCGAACGTCGTTTGGCAGATGGCATTACACCAATGGTCAAACAAATCGATACCCTGGCTGGCGAATTCGACGCACAAACGAATTATCTTTACCTCACGTACCACGGATGTGAGCACGATGTGGCGCCGGCGGAACAGCCGTTAAGCATTATACTTGGCTCAGGCCCATACAGCATCGGCTCTTCAGTGGAATTTGACTGGTGTGGCGTGACCACAGCGAGAACCTTGAAAAAACTCGGCAAAGGTTCTGCCATTATCAACTCCAATCCGGAAACAGTGTCAACCGACTACGATGAGTCAGACCGCCTGTACTTCGAACAACTTACCCTGGAACGGGTACGTGATATCGCAGATTTCGAAAACCAGGATGGCATTGTGGTGTCCATGGGCGGACAGATTGCCAACAACTTGGTGCCACATTTGACTGCACATGGCTATCCAATTTTAGGGACTTCACCAGAGAATATTGAACGTGCGGAAAACCGCGAAAAATTCTCCTCCATGTTGAATGACCTCGACGTTGACCAGCCTGAATGGATCGCTGCCGAGACTTTGAGCAAAGCGAAAAAATTTGCCAATCGTGTCGGTTATCCAGTATTGATTCGTCCTTCCTTTGTTTTGTCTGGCGCCGCAATGAATGTGGTATTTTCCGAAACCGAAATGGAAAAATACCTGGCGGAAGCCTCTATGGTATCACCTGACCACCCCGTGGTGATTTCTGACTTTATTCAAGATGCGAAAGAATTAGAAATTGATGGTGTTGCACAGAACGGTCAAATCGAAATTTATGCCATTTCGGAACACGTGGAAAATGCCGGTGTGCATTCCGGAGATGCCACCATCGTGTTACCACCGCAGCGACTCTATCTAGAAACCATCCGCCGTGCCAAACACATCACGCGTAAGATCGTGTCTGAGCTGGATATCTCAGGTCCGTTTAATATCCAATTCATCGCCAAAGATGACGACATTAAGGTGATCGAGTGTAATGTCCGTGCATCACGCTCTTTCCCATTCGTGTCTAAAGTCACCGGTCACAACTTTATCGATATTGCTGCCCGCGTATTGCTGAATTGTTATCAATCACAACATTACAACACTCTAGACCTCGACCATGTTGGCGTGAAAACACCACAATTTTCTTACAGCCGTCTGAAAGGCGCGAACCCGGTGGCCCATGTTGAAATGGCGTCGACGGGTGAAGTCGCCTGTATCGGCGATGACCTATTAGATGCGTTTTACCGCTCTTGGCAAGCAACAGAACAACAGGTATTGCGCAAGAAAATTTTTGTCAGCATCAGTTCGAATAAAAAACCACGCTTATTGGAGGCGTTACAACATTTAGATGAATTGGGTTGGGAAATTTACACCACCGAAGGCACTCATGATTACCTCGCTAAGATGGGTGTGAGTTCACGTTGCGTCTTTAAAGCCAGCACGCAAAATACACCGAATGTTGCCGATATGATTCGCGAGCAACAGGTTGATTTGATTGTGAATATTCCAAGCAGCCGCGCCAGCAGCAGCCAAGTCACCGATGGTTTTACCATTCGACGCCTGGCGATTGACCATCACATTCCGCTGATCACTAATCTACAGATTGCACAAGTCGCGTTGCATTGTTTAGCCGAATTGCATGATCGGCCGACCACAGTAAAGGCTTGGCAAGAGTTTTAGTCTGAGACCAGACCTAAAACTGGCTTTATTCTGCTGTGACTGTACAGTTCTCCTAAGTTCCTTATCTGTTAAGTATCACTGAAGTTATGAAACAGCCTTTATAATTGCAAATGCGCAACATTGAGAAACAAAAAAATGTTGTGCAACACATTTTTATTGACAATAGTTGCGCGTTTAGTATCGTTGCATTCTCGCGATTAACTTGGAGAAAGATCATGCAATGGGACGCTTTGGGGTTTAGCGATAATCCATTTAATACCGACCCAATTCGGCAAAAGACATTAGATTTATACATTGGTCGTGATAAAAATGTTGGCATTTGTAAAAATGTCCTAGCAGAAAAAAATGTGTTACTCATCATTGAAGGCGCACGAGGGATAGGCACCACGTCATTTGGCAACTACCTGAGATTTAATTCACAGGCACAGAAAAAATATTTCACGCCGTCAAATGAAATTAGAGTGGGAGCCGGTTGGAATATTGAGACTTTATTGGCTGTCATCGTTGGCAATATCGTGCGTGAACTTGATATCTTTCAATCAGCGCTTGTTGCAAACAATAAAAAATTTCAAGATGCCAAGGCGCTCACGATGCGCATTGCTGAAACATACCGTTCCTTTGGTATTGATGCATTAGGCTTTGGGGTAAATTATGGGAAGAACGCAGGAATTTCTTTTCAACCCAGTATTGTGCCGGCAGCGATTTTAGGGCATCACCTTGAGGATTTAGCTAATTTAGTGCAATCCCTTGGTTATGAATTCGGTATTTTGCTGCAATTAAATAATTTGGATGTTGGTGCTATACATGAAGCAAAACACTCAAAGTACTTATTTAATGAACTGAGAGACTATATTCAAACTGATTTAGTCAGTTGGATGTTGGTTGGCGATATTGGCTTACGGAAATTTATTGCGCAACAAGTTGATCGGTTAGATGATATTGTTAGTTACGAAGTGAGAATTGATGCTTTATCAAAGCAAGAGTTTCTAAATCTAATTGATCAACGTGTCAGTTTCTACAAAACACATAAAAATGCAGAACTGCCAATTGATAGAGCCGTCTTTTTGCATCTTTTTAAAATAACTAAGGGCAGGCTGCGCTATGTGTTCGGACTTCTTAAACGGCTGCTTAACGAGTTAAGTATTGGGGACCTGACAGATCGCTTAACGCTTGATATTGCAAAGCCTATGGTGACAAGGTTGACACAGGAAAGAATTGTACAATATGACATTACCCCAAAAGAATTAAGTCTATTACAAATGATTGTAAAAGCAGGCTATGGTAATGCGAGTAAGCTTTCTGCCAAATTGGGGCAATCTCGCCAGGCCATATCAAGAGCATTGGTCAATTTGCTGGAGATAAAACTGTTGCATGTCCAACAATCAGGCCGGGATAGAACTTATTATCCTGTGCTTGAAGCAGAAATAGCCTACTTAAGTCAGGAGTAGTGGAATTTTCAGCAGAGCGTTATGGTTTGAGAACCGGTTTTTGAAATCTTGCATGTCGAAACCGTAATTTTTTGTTGGTTCACTCCCATTGGTCCAAGCGCTAGGCAAAATTAATCTGAGATCTGTAAGAGCCGCTGCAACTGCTCAATCAAATAAAATGGAATCGACGACAGCTGATATTTGGCGACTTGCCCATCATGTAGTTTGACCGCAACCGGCACCTGACTCGGCAGATCAGCATTAACCCTGACAGCATGAGGTAGTTGTTTTAGATGCATGAACAGATGCAATGATTTTAAACTGCCGGTTGCACCTGACTTCACCTCAATCGGCACGATTTGACCACCAGATGCCCAAACATAATCTAATTCCGCATTAGCACTTTTATTTTCACGCGCCCAGTAATAGGTCTGTGGTGCTTGATACAGTGGTTGGCTGGCGCGCAATAACTGACCGACAATTTGTTCAGAAATAGCACCTTGGTTAATCAGATTAATGTCACCGATTTGATTGACTTCATGTAATTGCAATCCGAGCAAAGCCGAGGTCATGCCCACATCTAACAGCCCAACTTTAAATCGCTTAGCATTGGCTTCTGCCATTAATGGCACACCATTTGCCGCAGTTGCAACGGCTTTGTAACACACACGTGCCTGGCACAGTAAACCTAAGGCTGCTTTCAGTTTGGTTGACTGTAAATCTCGTGCGACCTGGCTGTAAACAAACTTACCACCCAAAAGACGGGGCACAGCCTGCCATACCGCGTCTAAATATTGCGTATCAATTCTCGGGGTGTATTTGACAAAGTCATCCCGATAAGCCATACGCAAATCACTCTGTATACGAGCAACTTCTGCCAGCGCATCGGTATTGACCCAAGTCGCCACAGCTTCTGGCATACCACCCACAATCAGATACTCGCGGAATAAATCCAACAACTTATGGTGCACGGGCAAAGCAACAGGGGTTGTGAAATCCATCTGTTGTATAAACGCTAACAAGACCGTTTCATTTTTGGCCAACAAAAATTCTTCAAAAGATAAGGGTTCGATATAGCAAAAAGATACGCGCCCGACCGGCATGCTGAACTGATGGTCACCTAAGGTAAAGTCCAACAAAGATCCTGCCGCGACGACTGCAAGCTCTGGCATATCTTCATAAAACCATCGCAATTTTGCCAATACATCCGGAAATGCTTGCGACTCATCCAAAAATAATAAGGTCTGCTCAGGTTGCAAGGTTTGCTGCTGCGCTAAACCGATATCACGCAGAATGACTTGCACATCATTGGTGTGGAAAAACTGCTTGTGCGCTGGAAACTTCTCAAAGTTCAATTCAACTAATTGCTTACCACTGGACTCCACCAAATGACGCACCAACCTGACGGGCACCGCGCATAATCATCGGCTTGCGAGCTGAATTCTGCAGCCACTGCTGCAAATATTGAGAGGCATAACGTTGCATGGCTGCATCCTCTGAATGCACATATTTCAGACTAATATAGCACAATTAACAAAAAGACCCTTGTGTTTTTGTAACAAACCATCAAAAACACAAGGGTCTTTTTTATTTTTATGTCTGATTTAGTCGCTCCTGTGCGTAGGTAAGTTGCTGTAAAACGGCTTGTTTTGCCGTGCCACCCCGCACGCAGCGGGCTTCGACAGCATGCTCTGGCACTAAAGCCGTATAAACATCTGCAGCGAATAATTCACTGTGTGTCTGCAGCGTATGTAATGGCAGATCCACCAGTAACTGTTGCTGCTGAATACACTGCATCACCAACTGACCTGTCACTTCGTGAGCTTGACGAAAAGGCATGCCTTTTTTCACCAAGTAATCTGCCAATTCAGTGGCATTGGAAAAATCTTGCGTCACTGCTTGGCGCATATTCTCTACGCGCACTTTCAGCGTTGCTAACATGGGCGCAAATAAATCTAATGAACCATGCAAAGTCGTTAAGGTATCGAATATCCCTTCTTTATCTTCTTGCATGTCTTTGTTGTAGGCCAAAGGCAATCCCTTGAGCACAGTTAAAATACCGATTAACGCACCGTAAACACGACCAGTTTTACCCCGCACCAATTCTGGCACATCTGGGTTTTTCTTCTGCGGCATCATGCTGCTGCCAGTACAATATGCGTCATCTAATTCAATGAAACTAAATTCTTTACTGCACCACAGCACCAACTCTTCACTCAATCGTGACAAATGGGTCATGATTAAAGCCGCATGTGAAAGGAGCTCCACCACGAAATCTCGATCACTGACCGCATCCAGACTGTTTTCATACACCGCTGAGAAATCCAAGGCTTCTGCCACACTAACGCGATCAAATGCGAAACCTGCACCCGCTAACGCACCGGCGCCCAGTGGGCAAACATTAATGCGTTTTAAACTATCGGTCAGGCGATCGATATCACGCTGAAACATCCAAAAATAAGCCAATAGATGATGTGCCAGCCGCACGGGTTGAGCACGTTGTAAATGCGTATAGCCAGGCAATATGGTGTCGACATGCTCACTGGCTTGCGTGACCAAAGCCTGCTGCACAGCTTTAAGTTTTTGCACCATACTTTCAACATGCAGGCGTAAATACAGATGCATATCGGTGGCCACTTGGTCATTACGACTGCGACCCGTATGCAATTTACCAGCCAATGCACCAATTTCTTCATGCAGCAAACGTTCAATATTCATGTGAATATCTTCATCAGCCACTTGAAACGTGACTTCATCTGCTGCAATGCGTTGCTGAATGGCATGCAGACCGGCAACAATGGTGTCGCATTCTTCATCGGTCAGCACATCGCATTGCAACAACAACTGCGCATGCGCCACACTACCTTGGATGTCGACCATGGCTAACTCATGATCAAAATGAATCGACGCGGTGAATTCATCGACTAACTGGTCAGTTGGTTTGGTAAAACGGCCACCCCAAAGTTTCATGTTTTGTTATCCTTTTTTCATGTAGGCCTTTATCTAAATTTTGCTAAAAACCAAACCCTTTAATAGGCTTGACTTCGACAAAAGGTTCCTGTCCTTCGACCAAAGGCTCCTGAGCTTGTCGAAGGACAGTCAGCGAAAATTAGGTCCATGAGCCTGTCGAAGGGACCATCTTTCGGAGGCTCAGGGAACGGCTACTGATTCACCATTTTATAAACCTGTAACGGCAACCCCCACAACTTAATAAAACCTTCTGCCGCAGCATGATCAAACTGATCATCGGGTTTATAGGTCGCTAATTCAAATTGGTATAACGATTGCTCAGACTTACGGCCAGTCACCACGGCTTGTCCTTTATGTAGTTTGACGCGCACCACACCAGAAACAGTTTTCTGCGTCTCGGCAATAAACTGTTTCACCACATCTGTGAGGGGGGAATACCACATCGCTTCATAAATGAGTTCCGCTAACTTCTGCTCCATCACCGGCTTAAAATGCATCATTTCCCGCGGCATGGTTAAGGCTTCCAAAGCTTTATGCGCCTTGATCAACGTCATCGCGGCAGGTGCTTCGTAGACCTCACGCGACTTGATGCCAACCAAACGGTTTTCAATATGATCGATACGACCGACACCATGTTGACCAGCCACCTGGTTTAGGGTTTCAATCAGCGTCACAAATGGCATGGCTTCACCATTTAATGCCACTGGCTTACCGTGTTGAAAGGTAATTTCAATCTCTTCTGCCGTATCCGGTGTATCAGCAATAGCACTCGTCCATTCATAAGCCGCTTCGGGTGGTGCTGCCCAAGGATCCTCTAGCACACCACATTCGCAACTTCTGCCCCACAGGTTTTGGTCGATGCTAAACGGGTTATCGAGATTGATCGGCAAGGGAATAACGTGTTCGTTGGCATAAGCAATCGCATCTTCACGTGCCATTGGCGCTTCACGTACAGGTGCTACAATTTTCAGATCAGGATTCAACGCATGAATCGATACATCAAACCGTACTTGGTCATTGCCTTTACCGGTACAACCATGCGCGACAGCCACCGCACCAGTTTGCTGAGCGATATCGACCAGCACCTTCGAAATCAAAGGCCGTGATAAAGCTGAAACTAACGGATATACCCCTTCATATAAGGCATTGCCCTGCAAAGCTGGTAGTAGATATTCTTCTGCAAAAACTTTCTTCACATCGACGATATGACACTCAACTGCGCCAACGTCTAAGGCCTTTTGCTTGATAAAATCGAGATCTTTACCTTCGCCAACATCCATCGCGGCGGCCACCACGTCGTAACCATATTTATCTTGCAACCATTTAATGGCGATGGAGGTATCTAAACCACCGGAATATGCCAATACAATTTTATCTTTTGCCATGTTTTTTCTCCCTTTTATTTGGTACACAGCGTGCCAACACCGGCTTCTGTGAAAATCTCTTCAATTAATACATGAGGTCGTTTGGCACCCAAAATATGGATATTGTTCACGCCACGACGCAGCGCTTTGAGAATGGTATTCACTTTGGTCAGCATGCCACCGACCACAATTTCTTCGTCAATCAACAACTGTAATTTAGCAGCATTACAAACCGACAGCGGTTCATCTGCCTGGTAGATACCGGCCTGATCCGTCAAATAAATTAATTTCTCCACCCCGAGCTCAGCTGCTAAGCAACAGGCAGCCCAATCAGCATTCACATTGACTGCTTGACCATTTTTCATCACTCCAATGGGTGACACAACCGGAATAAACGCAGCCTGATCATCGGCTTGCTGCATCTGCATGAAATGACGCAATAAATCTAAGTTGACCTGTGAAATTTCACCCACTAGACCCAGTTCTGCGGACACCAAATCACATTGCAACATTTGTTGGTCAACACCGGATAATCCAATCGCGGGAACTGCCAGAGCATTTAAACGTTTCACCAACATTTTATTGACCTGACCACTCAACACCATCTCGATAACATCCATCATATCGGGTGTCGTAACCCGCTGACCTTGGTGAAATTGCCATGACAAATTATAGGTCGACAAAGCCGATTCAATAGCTTTGCTCCCCCCATGCACAATGACAATGGCAATCCCTGCCGCACGGAGTAATTTAAGGTCTTGGCAAAGACTTTCGACTAGGGCGGGCTCATCCAAGATTGAACCCCCCATTTTGATCAAAATACTTTTACCTTGAAATTGCTGCACATATTGCAGTGCTTGTAATAGTAAGTCGGTCTGTTGTACCTGCATGTTCAATCCTTAACTGACGTATTCCGCATTGATTTTGACGTAGCGTTCCGATAAATCGCAGCCCCATGCCGTTGCCATCTGTTCACCCGCATGCATATCAACTTCCAACACAACAGTATCTTGTTGCATTAATTGCTTCAGTTTTGCTGCATCGACAGCTTGCGGTTGTTCCGCAGAAAATAGCGTCATGCCTTGGAAACGCAATGAGACTTGTTGCAAAATTTCCACGGGCACCTGTTCTGCACCGAGACGCCCAATAAAACGGCCCCAATTAGGCGACTCGCCATAAATCGCTGTTTTAATCAGTGGGCTCATGGTCAAGCCACGCGCGACTTGCTGAGCCAAAGCCAAGGTGGGCGAATTTTTCACCTGTGCTTCAATTAACTTGGTTGCGCCTTCACCATCACGCGCAATGCTTTTGGCCAAAACAATGGCTACCTCTTGTAAAGCTGCCCAGAAAATTTCTTGGTCGGCTGAAGTGGCCAGCGACACGCCACTGGCACCGTTTGCTAATAGAAAAACACTATCATTCGTCGAAGTATCACCATCGACACTGATCATATTAAAGCTGTGATCAGTCACCGCTTTTAAACCGTGTGCAGCTGCTGCAGTATCTAAAGCCACATCAGTCAGCAAGTAGCCCAACATAGTTGCCATATTGGGATGAATCATGCCCGAGCCTTTTGCGACACCGGTAATACAGACTTCACCTTGCGATAAGGTGATTTTTTTCATCACCGTTTTGGGCACGAGATCTGTTGTCATCACTGCCAAGGCAAACTTCTCGGCAATGTCACTGGTACTTTGACAGAGCTCCGGCACTGCCGCCGTTATTTTGTCAACCTCCATTGGTTCGCCAATCACGCCGGTCGAAGCAGACAATACCTGATGAGTTTCGCATTGCAATTGCTGGGCAACCGCGGTAACCATTGCCTGATTATCCAGCTCACCTTGAGGACCTGTTGCCGCATTGGCCTGACCACTGTTGGTGATCACCGCGCGGATGTTATCCGCTGGCAGCAATGCCTGTGAATACCGGACGGGCGCTGCTTGGCAGGTGCTTTGGGTAAAGACACCGGCAGCCACAGCAGGCACTTGCGAAATCACAATGCCCAAATCAGGCCGATAACGTCGCACACCACAGTTCACACCAGCTGCGACAAACCCCTGTGGCAATTGGGTTCTAAAAATTCCTGCACCTGGCGTCATACCACCTCCCCAGGCAAAAGCCCTAAACTGACCGGCCAGTCATAGTAACGATTTAAATTCTCAATCGCTTGTGAAGCCGCGCCTTTATGCAAATTATCAATAAAACAAAATACTTGAACCCCATGCGCATCAACTGTGTACACCAGGTGCGTCATCGGTGTGCCCACCACCGACTTCAAATGCAATAACTGCGGCGCTTGCTGTTCAGCCTGTAACAACGGCATCTGTGTCACCAATGGATAGTCTTGATAGGCTTGGGTGAATGCTTGTTCCACATCTTGTGCAGTCACACCCGCCTTGAGCCGAGCATACGCTGTCATAGCAATGCCTTGCTGCGTGGGCAAAATTTGCGTGGTTAATTTGGGTGCTACCGTTTGCCCAGTCACACCGGCAATAGCGTGGGTAATTTCCGGTGTATGCTGATGACGACCCACTTTGTACGGATAAAAATCACCGGCCACTTCGGCAAATAGCATATGACGTTTTGCTGAGCGGCCCGCACCTGTCACACCGGATTTACCATCCAGAATTAGACTATCGACATGCATCAAAGGCACCACAGGTAAAACCGCCATCAATGCGGCCGTGGCATAACACCCCGGATTGGCAATTAACTGCGTCGGTTTTGCAGACTGCCAAGGTGATAAACCGTAATGAGCTTCATCTAAGAAGCCTGGCGCTTGATGTGTAAAACCGTACCATTCTGGATGCGCAGCTTCCGGCAAACGAAACCCACCACTCAAATCAATCGTCAACACGCCGGCAGCCAAACAAATAGGTACCCATTCAATTGAAACATTGGCCGGCGTTGCCAAAAACACCACATCCAAACTGGATAAATGCTGTGGAAAATCTTCCACTGAAAAGGTTGGCACGCGCTGAGCCTTGGGGTGTATGAGGTCGTGACCTAACTGCCAATCATCCTGACGAGCAAAAACAGTCGCTAACTCAACCTGGGGGTGATCAAGCAGATAGCTTGCCAATGTCAGGCCACTGTAGCCCTGCGTGCCAATTATTGCGATTCTCTTTTTCAACGATTTATACTGCATAATTAGTCAATTTAACTGAATAATAATACACATAGTGGCGCTAGGCAAGTTTATTTTGCATTTTTATTTAGTTACATTGATTTTTTATTCACTATTTGGCAAACTACGTATCACTTCAATGATGCTGACCACCTGAATGAACGATCTAATCAAACTGGAAAATCAATACAGCGCACACACGGTTAATTCCTTACCGATTGTTTTAACCAAAGGCCAGGGCTGCTGGGTTGAAGACAATCAAGGTAAACGCTATTTAGACTTTGCCTCAGCGCTGGCTGTGAATAATTTTGGACATTGCCACCCTCATATTGTGCAGGCTGCACAGTCACAGGCTGCAAGTCTCACCATGTGTTCACGGTTATTTTATAATGAACACCTTGGCACGCTATCTCAGAAGCTTTGCCAACTCACAGGGATGGACCAAGCACTACCGATGAACAGTGGTGCTGAAGCCTTTGAGACAGCAGTGAAAGCAGCACGCAAATGGGGTTATGAACGCAAACATGTGCCAGATGATCAAGCTAATATCATCATGTGCCACAATAATTTTCATGGTCGAACCGTCACGGCCATCAGCGCATCAACCAAACAAAACCACCGCACACATTTTGGCCCTTTCACACCAGGCTTTACCTTTATTGATTACAATGATGTTGCTGCACTAGAAGCTGCCATCCAGCCGCACACCGTGGCTTTTATCATTGAGCCGATTCAAGGTGAAGGCGGCATTATTATGCCTGACACTGATTATCTGCAACGCTGCGCCGATCTGTGTCAAAAAAATAACGTTTTGTTTATTTTGGACGAAATTCAAACTGGAATGGGCCGTACCGGTCAATTCCTCGCCTGCCAACATGCTAATGTCTTGCCTGATGGCGTATTGCTCGGTAAAGGCCTCGGCGGTGGTGTATTGCCAGTGTCCATATTAGTCGGAAAGGCTGATTTCATGTCAGTATTCACACCCGGCAGTCATGGCAGCACTTTTGCTGGCAGCCCATTTGCTTCAGCCGTTAGCATCGCTGCACTCGAAGTATTAGAACAAGAAAAGCTATGTGAAAATGCACAGACATTGGGCACCTATTTACTCAATGGCATGCAAAACGTTCAACATCCTGCTATTCGAGATATTCGTGGCCAAGGCTTACTGGTGGGGATTGAATTTGATACCGACCAAATCGATGTGGCACAGCTATGCCAACAACTGGCAGAGGCAGGTCTATTAGTCATTAACACGCATAATTACTTAATTCGCTTGGCTCCGCCACTCAATATTGAAGCAACACATATCGACCAAGCTGTCTCCATTCTGCAACAGGTTCTTAGCTCATGACACAACCACTCACACGCGATTTACACGATTTGTTGATGGCGGGCACCGCTGCCAGCCAAGATCAACTTTGCCAGTTACTAACTGCACAGGGCCATGAGATTAACCAGTCGAAAATCTCTCGCTTACTGCGCAAATTGGGCGCAGTTAAAAGCAAAAACGCTCAAGGCGAAATTGTCTATCGGCTACCGAAAGAACCTGCGCCGCCAACGCCTTCGAGCCCATTAGCCGACCTGATTCTCAGCATTGACTGTAATGAAGCCAATATTGTAATCACCACCAGCCCAGGCGCCGCGCAACTGGTTGCGCGCTTGTTGGACTACAACCGCGAGCATACCGGTATACTGGGCTCAGTTGCCGGCGACGATACTATTTTGGTCATTCCGACCAGCATTCATCAAACGCAGCTGACCCTGGAAAAATTGAAACAACAGCTCCTGGAAACGGCCGGATAAATGTCTGACCACCGCACTGTCTAGAAAAACATGCTACCCTAACGCACCATTTCAGCCACACATCCATTCTGATGTCATTCAACCAAACACTGCAGACAGCACTTTCAAAGGTAACATCCATCACCACCGAACAGCTCACACAAATTTCTACCTATCTCACCGAATTGGAAAAGTGGAATCGCACACATAATCTGACGGCGATTCGCAACCGCGATGACATGATTACGCGCCATATTTCAGACAGCTTAACCCTCTTGCCTTATCTTCATGGCACAGACTTATTGGATATCGGTACAGGCGCTGGCTTACCCGGCATCCCACTGGCAATTGCACGCCCAGAACTAAACATCAGTTTACTCGACAGCAATGGTAAAAAATGTCGGTTTCTGCGGCATATCGTACAGGTGTTAGGCTTAAGCAATGTCACTGTATTTCATCAACGCACTGAACAGCATACCCAACAATATGACATGGTCACTGCACGTGCTTTGGCGACCTTGGATCAACTCTGGCAATGGGCTAAACCTCTGCTGCACCCACATGGCGAATTAATTGCGATGAAAGGCCAAAAACCTGAGACAGAAATCGCCGCCTTACATGCAATCGATACAGTGGAAGTCACACTGCATACTTTAGAAACTTCACAATGCACTGAAGCGGTGGCGCGGCATATTTTGGCTGTGCGGGTGGCTTAAGCAATTGCATAGGGACCATTGCACGATTCGATTACAACAATTCTCCCTCCCACAGCCGTGATAAAAATGTTTGCCAGGGTAAACACAAGACGCCTTCTGTCTGACGCGCAAATGCATCACACGAGACCAAGAAATATTGCTGACAAATATTTTCCTGCTGCAACATGCGCAAAGATTTTAGATGCTTGGACTGAATCTGTGTCGTCGACTTTACCTCTATCGCTATTTGATCGCCAATGATGAAATCCACTTCATAACCATGTTTAGTGTGCCAATAACTTAAAGGCAGTTTCTGACGCGTATAACTTAAATAGGCGCTGAGCTCCATAGCAATAAAATGCTCAAAAGCATGACCAAACAGCTCGGTCTTATCCGGAATATGATAGTTCTGGATCAGCGCATTACGCACACCTAAGTCAAAATAATAGAACTTTGCAGTTGCGACCGGTTGACGCTGCACACTCTTGCGCCAACTTGGCAACATGAACCCGAGGAAAGTATCCGCCAATACTTGGTAATACTCTCGGATAGTGGCTGCTGTCACGCCAATTTCATTTGAGATCGCCGTAAAATTCAGCATATGGCCACTGCTTAAAGCCGATAACTGCAGAAACTTTGAAAATACAGGCAAGTTGCGCACCAATGCTTCAGCCTGAATTTCATCACGCAAATAGGTATGCGTATAGGCATATAGCTCATCTTCTGGGTCAGTACTGTTATAAATGGCCGGTAACCCGCCATATTGCAGGTAACGCTGTAAATTAAAGTCTGGTATTTCTTGACTGGTTAATGGAAATAATTCTGCTTGCCAAGCACGACCGGCCAATAAATTAACACCCGCCAGCTTGAGTTTCCTGGAACTGCTACCGGTTAATAAAAATGTTACGCCACGCTGTTCAATTTGACGGTGCACTTCGTTTAATAAAATCGGCAGACGTTGGATTTCATCGATCACGATTAGCTTTGCCTGTGGATAAGCCGCCAACATCTCAGCAAACGCGCCTGGATTGGCTGATAAAGTTAAATAGAGATCATTGCGCAGCAAATCAAATACCGGTGTGTCCGTTGGTAATTGTTGATTGGCTAAAAAAGATTTGCCTGTTGCTCGAGGGCCAAATAGGAAAAAAGATTTCTTGGCTAATAACGCTTTAATATCCAATAATCGATGAATAACCATGATATTTCCGGAAATTCTATAGTTCAACTATCGAATTTCCGATTTTCACCCTCTAGCCCACCAGCAATTTCGTTGCGCAAATACCTTGGTCATAGTGCAACATCCCCATAAAACGATCTGCACAGACAACGCGATACCAACCGGTTTTAGGCGCGACAATATCGGCCTGTTGCTTACGCCCTTGTTGTAAATGCGCACATTGTTCAGGAGTAATGTCGAGTAGTGGACAGTGCTGCAAGCCTGTGTCCACGGGTAATAGCAGGGTGGATAATGTCGCGGAGTCTTGCGCAGCTGCTACCGCATCCAGCGTGTGCATAGCAGTCGCGGCAAAGCCAGCACAGTGATCACGACGCAGCACAATCAAGTGTCCTAAAGTGCCCAGTTTTTTGGCCAGATCTTCCGACAACGTGCGCACGTAGGTACCTTTACTACAACACGCTTGAAACGTCAGCTGCGCCAAATCAGGTTGCCAATCAAGCAGTGTTAATGAATGGATGGTTACCACGCGTTGTTTTTGTGGAACCACAATGCCCTTGCGCGCCCAGTAGCACATCGGTTTGCCTTGATACTTCAAGGCAGAATAAATCGGCGGGGTTTGCGTCACTTGGCCGACAAATTCATGCAATACGGTTTGCAGCTGTGACGCTGTCAGTTCAGGCACTGCTTGTTGAGCCAGTGGCTCGCCCTCACTGTCACCCGTTGTGGTTGCTTGGCCCAACTGCACTGTGGCCGTGTAGCTTTTGTCCGCATCAAGTAAAAACTGAATAAATTTGGTGGCCTGACCAAAAGCAATCGGCAACATACCGGTTGCCAGAGGGTCCAATGTCCCCGTATGACCTGCTTTTTTGGCAAGAAAGTATCGACGCACTTTTTGGAGTGCTTGATTAGAAGACAAGCCCGTGGGCTTATCCAGCAAGATAATGCCGTCAATCGCTTGCCAGGGCATGGAAGGTTTACTCATGTCCTTTTTTGAGCGCTGATTGAATCAATTCATCGAGTTGATTGGCAGCATCCGTCGTATTGTCATACAGAAAGTGTAATTGAGGCACAATTCTCAGTTCACAATTCTGCGCAACCAGGCGGCGTAAATACCCTGCCGCTTTCTGCAAGGCTGCAGTGGCACCCTCTATTGCTGCCTGGTCACCGAATGTCGAAAAATAGATTTTGGCATGTGCCAAGTCACGACTGACTTGTACGTCCAAAATGGTGACCATAGACAAGCGCGGATCATTAACTTCACGCTGAATCAATTCAGATAAAGTCTTTTGCACCAAATCTGCCACGCGCTCCGCACGTGTCGATGTGGCCATTATTCAATGACCCGTTTCACTTCTGTGACTTCGAACACTTCGATGTGGTCACCGACTTTGACATCGTTATAGTTTTTCACGCCAATCCCGCATTCCATACCTTCACGCACTTCTGCGGCATCGTCTTTGAAACGACGTAATGATTCCAATGCGCCTTCATAAATCACCACGTTGTCACGCAATACGCGAATAGGATTATTCCGTTTCACCACACCGCTGGTCACCATACAACCGGCAATAGCACCCAATTTAGGTGAACGGAACACATCGCGGACCTCTGCAATACCAATGATTTCTTCTTTCATTTCAGGCGGCAGCATACCGGACAGCGCTTGTTTCACATCATCCAATAGTTGATAAATGATACTGTAATAGCGCAGTTGCAGACCTTCTTTTTCGGCCAAGCCACGTGCAATCGCATCTGCACGCACATTGAAACCGAACATCACAGCACCTGAAGCTAATGCCAAGTTAACATCTGATTCAGTAATCCCACCAACACCGCTGGCAATGACCTTAACAGCCACTTCATCGTTGGAGAGCTTATGTAAAGAATCGGTCAAGGCTTCTAAGGAGCCTTGTGCATCGGCTTTCAGAATGACTGAGAGCTGTTGTGCGGCATTCTGCTCTTTGAAGTTACTGAAAATATCATCCAGGTTCATCGCCGGTTGGCTGAGCTCCGTGTTACGTTGCTTCTCACGACGATAATCACTGACTTCACGTGCCTTACGTTCATTCGGCACCACAATAAACTCATCACCACTGACTGGCGCAGCTGACAAACCTAATACTTCGACTGGAATCGACGGACCAGCTGATTTGACCGGTTTGCGGTTTTCGTCTAACAATGCCCGCACCTTACCAAAAGCAACACCAGTTAAGACAATATCACCTTTGTGTAGTAAGCCACTTTGTACCAGCAAAGTCGCGACAACACCTAGACCTTTATCTAAACGTGATTCCACCACAACACCACGCGCTGCACCGGTAGCAACCGCACGCAGCTCTTGAACTTCGGCTTGTAAAAGAATGCCTTCTAATAAACTATCAATACCCGTGCCTTTCTTGGCTGAGACTTCGACAAACATGTGCTCACCACCCCAATCTTCTGGAATGATTTCATGTTGCGTCAATTCATTTTTGATTTTTTCTGGATCCGCTTCTGGCTTATCAATCTTATTGACCGCCACGATAATCGGTACACCCGCTGCCTTGGCATGTTGGATGGCTTCGATAGTCTGTGGCATCACACCGTCATCGGCTGCCACAACCAACACTACGATATCAGTTAGATTCGCACCGCGTGCACGCATCGCCGTAAAGGCCGCGTGACCAGGGGTATCTAAAAAGGTGATGATGCCTTTTTCAGTTTCCACATGGTAAGCACCAATATGCTGCGTAATGCCACCAGCTTCCGCATCAGTCACACGCGTGCGACGAATGTAATCGAGCAAGGACGTTTTACCGTGATCGACGTGACCCATAATAGTCACAATCGGTGGGCGTTCTGCCGTTTCTACATCTTCAGCAGGCGCGGCTTGTTGCATGAGCGCATCTTCCAAAGCGGACTCACTGACAATCACCGGTTTGTGCCCCATTTCTTCGACAACTAATACGGCCGTTTCTTGGTCAACCACTTGGTTTACAGTTGCCATTACACCCATGCCCATCATGATTTTAATGACTTGGGCAGCTTTCACACTCATTCTCTGAGCAAGTTCTGCAACGGTTAGATTTTCTGGGGTTTTTACTTCGTGCACTTTATTCTCTGTTGGTCTTTGGAATGCTTGGGTTTTAGATCTGTTTGGATTTGGCTTAGCACGGGTGATTTTGGGCCGTGCAGCAGCTTCATCTTCCACATCATTGTCGTCATCACCGTAGTTTATATACTGCTGACGCAAACCTTGCTTACTGCTGGTTTTACGATCCTGAGTCCGTTGACGCGCTTGTTGCTTACGCTTTTTCTCAAATGGGTCAACTTCTTCAATGGGTTTAGTCGGATTTTTAACCTCGGTCGTGTCAGACTTAGCGACATCAGTTGTTTCAGCAACATTGTTTTCAGACTTTGCTGCTGTCTGCGTTTCAGCGGCTTGCGCGCGTTCTGCTTGCTGACGCTGTTTTTCAGCCGCTTCAGCTTCGGCTTTTTCCCGTGCAAGACGTTCTTGCTTCTCGCGTGCCGCCTGTTCAGCTGCTAAACGCTCTGCTTCTTCAGCCGTTCGCTGACGCGCTATCTCTTCTGGAGAGGGATAAGTTTTCTTTTGACGGATTTCGATGTTAACAGTCTTACCACGTGCACCACCGCTTTGCTTTAGGGCGCTGGTACTCTTACGTTTTAAGGTAATACGTGTTGGCGAAACTGTTTGACCACCACGAATATGGCTCAACAAAACTTGTTTCTGCTCGTCACTCACCAGATCATCCACAGAAGTCTGCGGTAGATTTGCTTCTTTGAGCTTCTGCAACAGTTGCTGCTCATCGATGCCAACACTTTTTGCTAATGCACTGACGCTTACTTCTGCCATACCTTTCTACCCTCACTCTTCCACAACTGATCGCAATTGGCGGCTATGTCATTCATGCTCACCATCTATCGCTTTACATTATTTATTCAAACCAAGGTTTGCGTGCCGCCATAATCAGTTCAGCTGCACGTTTCTCATCTAAACCGTCAATCCTGAAGCTAGTTAGATCATCAACCGCTTGTTCGGCTAACGTTTCCATGGACTCAATGCCTTTCTCAAATAATTTCGAGGCCATGTCTTGATCCATGGTGTCAACATTCATCAAATCACACTCAGCCGGCAGACCACCACCGGACAAAGCTTTGGTTAATAAAGCATTCTTGGCGGTTTCTTGTAATAGAACAACGGTTTCTTCTTCAAATAAACCGACCGCCATGAATTCTTCTTGTGGCACATAAGCCACTTCCTCCAAAGTTGAGAAACCGACTTCAACTAAAGCTGCGGCAATATCTTCTTCCAAGCCCATTTGCGTCATGAACAGCTGTACAGTTTTTTGTGCTTCCGCTTCTTGTTGCTCTTCTGCCTCTGTATCGGCAATGACATTTAGCTGCCAACCGGTTAGCTGTGTTGCCAAACGCACATTCTGCCCGCCTTTACCAATAGCCTGCGACAGCTGCTCTTCTTTAACCGCCACTTGCATGGTATGTGATTCTTCGTCAACCACGATCGATACCACCTCTGCAGGTGACATGGCATTGATCACAAACTGTGCGGGGCTGTCATCCCACAACACAATATCAACACGCTCACCATCCAACTCATTAGAAATCGACTGTACCCGTGAACCACGCATACCCACGCAAGCACCGACCGGATCGATACGACCATCGTTGGTTTTAACCGCGATTTTAGCGCGCATACCAGGATCACGTGCCACACTTTTTACCTCGATTAATTGCTCCGCAATTTCAGGCACTTCTAATTTGAATAATTCCGATAACATTTCGGCACTGGTACGACTCAAACGCAATTGTGGACCGCGCGCATCGCGATCAATTTCCATCAAACAGGCACGCACACGATCGCCCATGTGGAATGCTTCCTTCGGCAAAGCATCTTGGCGAGATAATAGGCCTTCTGCATTTTCACCAAGATCTAGGAAAATATTATCGCGTGTCACACGTTTAACCGTGCCATTAACCAGTTCGCCCATACGCTTTTCATATTGCTTGACCATCTGCTCACGCTCAGCTTCTCGTACTTTTTGTACAATGACTTGCTTAGCAATTTGTGCCGCAATACGCCCAAATTCAATCGATGGAATAGGCTCTGCTATCACCTCGCCTTCTTGTACTTCAGGTGAATCTTTTTGCGCTTCAGAAACCGTGATTTCTGCCTCAGGATTCTCAATTTCCGCATCGTCTGCTACAACAGTCCAACAGCGAAAAGTATCATAAGCACCAGTTTTGCGATCAACTTCAACACGCACGTCCCAATCCAAGCTATTCTTTTTCTTGGTTGCCATTGCCAATGCTGCTTCCATTGCTTCGAACAACGTATCCTTCGCAATATTTTTCTCGTTAGAAACCGCTTCAATCACCAATAGTAATTCTTTACTCATCACGCTTTTCCTTTATGACTGTCATACTCTGCCAATACTTTTGCTTTCTGCACGTTGTGCAATGGAATGGCAACTTCAACCGATTCCACATCCAAAATCACCGTTTCATTGTCAGCCGACACAATTTCACCCATGTAACGACGCTTAGTTTGTACCGGCGTTAATAGGCTCACTTTTATACGACTGCCGCAGTATGCCCGATAGTGTTCCGGCATAAAAAAATACCGCTCTAAACCGGGCGAAGAAATCTCTAAGTTATATGCACCATTCACTGGATCTTCAACGTCCAATAAAGCACTCGCTTGCAAACTTACTTCCCCACAGTCATCAACCGTAATGCCATTTTCATGGTCAATGTACACGCGCAACAAAGCGTGTTTACCCTGGGGTAGATATTCAATGCCCCATAATACAAAACCACAGCCTTCAACCGCGGGTTTGAGCAATGAGAATAATGTTTTTTCTAATCGTGTCATGTGCTGATCACTCAGGTACAAAAAAAGGCCCAAAGGCCCTTCGTGTCTTTACTAAAAATTGGTAGCGGGGGCAGGATTTGAACCTACGACCTTCGGGTTATGAGCCCGACGAGCTACCAGGCTGCTCCACCCCGCAACGACCAAAGAACCAAGACAGCTTGATTCGAGACGCGCATGGTACGCAACTTTAAAGGGAGATGCAAGGCTTGTTTGTAAAAGCATAGAAACAACATAATCAATTACTTTTATGTGCTTCTATTTTCTCTTGAAACCCTAAAAAGCGCGCTGCCCGCTACCCAAGTGTATTAGTTTTTACGCACATTAATGGCTGAAGGACCCTTGGGGGTGCTTTCAATATCGTAAGATACACCATCGCCATCGTTAATGTTTCCCTCAACATTGTTTTGATGTACGAACACATCTTTACTGCCATCAGCTGGCGTAATAAACCCGTACCCTTTGGTTGTGTTGAAAAATTTAACGGTTCCCGTATTACTAGACATATTTTTTACCCTGTTTTACATATAAATCAATTCGCATCCCTCAGCAGGGAAAGCGAGCGCTGATGCTAACACACCCTGCCAGACAGTGCCATTCAAAAAAACTATTGCATCACTTCATTAACCGCAAACTTCATCGCTATGACTATTGAGTGCAAAGGTACTCTACGTACCAGACTGCGTTTGCGTTTGCGTTGGCGCAGCAAACTCTGGTGCTCCAGCTGCCAACAATGCTGACAAGTCACCACCCAACGGCGGATAAATTCGATCTTGGTTAATATGACGCTTAAGTGTTTTGGCTACCAGGCCAATTTTCTGCGTTTTACGTACCCAGCCTTCAGTGTAGATACCACCCCATTCGCCTAGGTCAGCACATGTCACATAGTTTCGTTGTGCGTATGCCAACGACAGCTTACCCACCAAATTGGCAACCGCATTGTATCCGGCATAACGACCCTGCGGCCGACCCTGTTGACAACTCATCACGGAGCCATGGTTTTCATCGACAGACACCAACGCCAGGTCGCCTGCCACGTAGATATTGGATTGCGTCGGCAATTGTAAATATTGATTAACTGGCACACGCCCTAATGGATCCAAATTCTCTGCAAGCTGTTGGCCTAATGGGTGTGCTTGCAGACCCAGCGTTGAGATCGACATATCAACGGCCAAAGTCTTCTCTGTGTTGTACGCCACCTCACCTGACCGCACTGCTGTTACAGTTGCCTGATCAATCGCTATGACACCAGACTGAGCCAATGCTGCTTGCACATGTACACTGGTATCGCCACCCAAACTATCGCGGACTTGATGACGGTCCAGTAAATAAACCGTCGGGGCCACCATCGGCAATTGATTTTTCTCAGCAATTTTCCGACACCACACAGGCAGTTCACAGGCCAGCTCAAGCCCAGTAATACCGGCGCCTAAAATCGCTAAGCAGCACGGCTGTTGCTGGCCGATTCTAGCAACATAGGTTTCTTCTAACGATCACGCAGCGCCATCGCAGCTGTATAAGTATCAATATTATGCGCCAGCTCTATGCCAGGAATCGGCGGCATGCTTAATCGACTGCCAGCTGCAACGACTAGCGCGTCAAAAGCCACCATATCACCGTCATCGCACGTCAATTGCTGCGCATCTGTATCAATATGCGTAACAGCAGCGTATTTAAGCTTCACGCATAAAGGCTGCAAAAAATCGGCCAACGGCACCTGTGTCTCTTCCAGTTCATACTCATAATAACGTGGCCGAATGCCCAAATAAGGCGATGGAATAATCAGTTGAACTTCAATGTCATGTACAGCCAAACGATGACACAGACTCGCCGCGGCTAGCGCCGCTGAACTGCCGGCATGACCGCCTCCAACAATACATACACGTCGCATAATCATGCCTACCCGAAATAATGTGTTGTGTTGATCTCGCGCAAGGTTTTGGTTTTTGAACGCATGACAATACTGTGCGTTTTTGCACCACCAGGGAATGTGCGTACGCCTTGTAACATCGTGCCAGTCGTCACACCCGTCGCTGCGAACATAATTTCACCATCTGCCAAATCATGCAGATAATATTTCTTCGCAAAGTCGGTAATACCATAACTCTGCGCACGCGTTTTTTCAGCCTCATGGAGAAATACCAAACGACCTTGCATTTGCCCACCGATACAACGCAAAGCAGCAGCCGCCAATACACCTTCTGGCGCACCGCCTGTGCCAATATACATATCGATACCGCTATCAGGTTGCGCGGTTGCAATCACAGCTGAAACATCACCGTCATTAATAAGCGCAATACGTGCACCTGCTTCGCGTACTTCTTGGATAATAGTTTCGTGACGTGACCGGTCTAAAATACAAACAACTAAAGAACCAACCGTGGTTTTCTTAGCCTGCGCCAGGCTGTGCAAACTGTCCGCAACACTGGCATCTAAGTCGATCACATCAGAGCCTTCAACACCGGCCGCAATTTTTTGCATATAGGTATCGGGCGCATTTAAGAAACCATTGTGTTCCGCCATGGCAATCACCGCCAATGCATTCGGACCGCCTTTGGCTGTAATTGAAGTGCCTTCTAAAGGATCTAAAGCAATATCAACCTTGGGACCTTCCCCGCAACCAACCGGTTCACCAATATAAAGCATGGGGGCCTCATAGCGCTCACCCTCACCAATAACGACCGTGCCGTCAATATACAAACTATCAAAAGCCGTACGCATGGCATCAACAGCTGCCTGATCAGCCGCTTTTTCATCACCACTAAACGTCTGTTGATAGGCAAACGTACCACCCTTTATTTGACAAACATTATGATCGTTATTGACAACCATAACCCCATTCGCCTCGATAATTTCACCCGAGGCAACTCGTACGGTGGATCCCGGATGGGTTACCCAGAAGTAAAAATGTGGATGATCAAAAAAGTCACCCGTGGTATCAACTGCATAGTCTTTGGACCAGTTGATACCCGGAACAATAATCGGTGTTTGTGGCAATGTTGTTTCACCCGGGCTGGTATCGATACCGTCGAAAGCACCAAAATGATACGCCAAGGTACAACTTTGACTATTTTCTATATTTATGGCCTTATGTGTCGCAGCGACTGCGGCACTGCTCGCCACGCATAAAAAGATCGCAATTGCACAAGCCATGGGACCGTAACATAGCGAACACCCTTTACAGAATAATTAATAAAAATATTGATATAATATATAGATATGTTTATTTTTCAACCAAAAATCCTCAGATATATTATTTATATAAATCATGGCCTTGCTATTTGCATAAATCAGGGTAGAAGGCATCACGCTGCTATCGCACAATACTCAGGACCTATTCTTAAAATTGATTAGAGAATTACTGGTCTATAGAGCAGCACCATCAAAATGATACACCTTAAGACGCGCCCAGTCGCAGTCGTCAAGCGCATGCAAATTTACTGTATGCTTCTGGAGATTAGGTGTTGGGCCATATATGAAAATGCCGCAATGTTTGCAGAAATAATGCTCACCTTTCATCTGATTAAACGTATAACGAGCCAAGCCCGCTTCACCCTCAACAATTTTAATATCATCTACAACTGAATAACTGTGTGACGCTTACTACAGTACGAACAATTACATACAATCGGCTGTTTCAGCTCAAATTCACATTCAAACTTAACGCTTTGACAGTGACATGAACCTGTATATTTCACCTTCACCCTCACTTATTGAAGCAAATGATAAAACCGAATAATAAGCACAAAACCATAAATAATAACCGCAACCCGTGGCACCACACACGCAAAACAGTTTCATTCTAACTCGTCTGGTGAGTACTTTAATTAAAACAACAGCTCTCGGTTCAATCCGTCAATCAAAAAAACAGTTCATCTTCAGACACCATAAACCACGTTACGCAAAGTACGCACCACAAAACATGGTGCGGCAATTCTTAAACCATGGACACTGATCCAATCACAACAAAAACACAGTAACGCAGAGTGAGGGAAAAAGACGCAGAAAATGGCGGAGAAGGAGGGATTCGAACCCCCGGAGCTGTTACACTCAACGGTTTTCAAGACCGCCGCTTTCAACCACTCGGCCACTTCTCCGTTTTACAAAATATGGTGCCGGCGGACGGAGTCGAACCGTCACGGGCGATGCCCACCACCCCCTCAAGATGGCGTGTCTACCAATTCCACCACGTCGGCAATTATTTTGTGGTCTTGTGCGAGAATGCCTGATAAGTTGATTTTACATCGGTACTTTTTAGCGACACCGGTGCATTCATATTTTGTGAAGTTGGCTTCTGACCAGCCTGCAAAGCTTGCAAACGTTTCTGCATCGAAGCAGGTTTCGCTACTTCCTTTTGCGCAACTGGTTTTGGTGCGACAGGCGCTGAAAGTGTTTGCTCTGCGGCAATATTACGATGTGCTAAATAACCTAACGACAAGCTGGTGACAAAAAACAAGGCAACCAAACCGCCGGTTAACTTCATCAAAAAGGATGCAGGTCCTCGGCTGCCGAACAGGGTGTTGGCACTGCCACTGCAAAATGCAGCGCCCATATCAGCGCCTTTGCCTTGCTGTAACAAGACCAACGCAACAATCGCAAGCGCGATAACAATATGGATAAACAGAATAATGCCAAGCATCTTTACAAAGAGTCCCCGTTTTGCAGGCGAACACCTTATACGATTTGATGCTTTTGCGCAATACTCCCAGAACGAGACC
Organism: uncultured Gammaproteobacteria bacterium; assembly: GCA_964539235.1. Classification (GTDB taxonomy): domain Bacteria; phylum Pseudomonadota; class Gammaproteobacteria; order Francisellales; family CACEW01; genus CAZIIK01. The sequence goes on from CAZIIK010000050.1 coordinate 46,910, forward strand.
TGCTCTACATTAGAAACAAGGTTCAGCTCGCTTTTGGCTTATTGCAGTACATATAGTCCTAAGCTTTCAAACTGTTGAATGCGGTGCATATCTTGAGCGATTGCCTCTGCATTGCCCATCAACAAAAGATGCATGGGGCTGCTGGCATAGTCATGAGTCACTGCCAACCAATCACCCGGTTCTAGATAGGGTTTGACCCATCTCACCGTCGGCAAGTTTTGAATATCCTCTAGATAACGAAAAGCCTGGAGCTGACCAGATACCTGACTGCGTAACAGATACAATTTTGCTGACTGTTGCAAGGCATAATGTACAGATCGCTGTGCAAAGCGTTCTGGTTTTGCATAAGCTTCTATCATCACATCAAGCTGTGTTGCTGTTATACACTGCTGCAAATATTGGATTGGAAATAGGCCTCCCATCAAACGTGCGCCAAGTTCAACCAACACCGGACCATTTTTTGTCATGACAATATCGCTGGTGGTTGGGCCTTCTGTAATCGCCAGAGCTTGTAACACCTGCTCGATATACGCAATCAATTGTTTTTGCACCGCACCTGTTGCCGGTAATAACTCAACCTGGTCATACAGAAAACGCCCCGCACCATCTACAACTTTAGTCATATCCCAGACATCAGTCACCACACAACGACCGGCTCGACTGACGGTATTCACTCGATATTCGCGCCCGGTTAAAAAGCCTTCGGCCAACACGTGTTGATTTGAGATACCGCATTGATTTTGCTTACCTTGAATGCGCTGAAATGCTGCTTCAGCCGTTGCCACATCATGACAACGATAAACATCTTCCGCTGACGCACTGTTTAATGGCTTGAGCACCCAGGGACCTAGCGACTGTCTATCTAACCATACGGCCAACTCGCGCCAATCTGTTGCACATTTAAAAGACGGCACTTTCACCTGTGCCTGCACCAAAGCCAGACGCTGCTGGTATTTATCACAGCGGGCTGCACTCAATGCCGTACCATTGCCGGGCAAGTTAAAGGCCTCATTCAATTGATCAGCCAACGCAACGCCCATATCAAAACCCGCGCAGACATGTGTGATCGAATAGGGTGCTAACTGCTGTAGTAATTTCGCAAAGTCACCGTCGTACCACAGCGTCTCAACATAATCTTGGGCACAAATTGACTGTTCATAGTAAGCGTGTAATTGACGCACTGTACGCACATGAACACAGCGATAACCCTGCGCATTAAAGGCTTTTACTAGACTTGCAGCTTGGGAATAAGCATCGACAATGACAATGGTATTCAGTTGATGTGAAGCAACCATTTAAACGGATCCTTAGTGGGTTAAAGCCGCCTTGATCAAAGGGTCTAACACCCTGTATCTAGCCTGTTGATCTTTGAACACATAATCCTTTTCAAGTAAAAAGTTCATCGCGCGGTGGATGCTGGTAATGGGCATACTGGTTTCTTGTGCATACTCATGACTAAATGGGTTTTCCACATAATCTGCACTGGCTAAATGCAGCAGTAATCGTCGTTGATTTAGCTTCAACAGCATCGCTTCCTGTTCAACTCTGGCTTTATTCTCTTGGACATAATCCATCCATTCTTGCCGAATAGCTTCCGCCGTAGCTGGCTTAGGCAGTCTCAAAATCATGGAACAAAGTTTGTTAATGTAATACGGATGGCGTTCTGTACACGCAAAAATAATGTCATATGCATCTTCTTTGAGCATGTCACCCCACCGATCTAGGCTGGCCTGCTTAATATGCTCGCTATAATGTTTTGCAGAAATTCGATTTAATTGGATTTCATCGCACGCGTTAAAAAAAGACCTACTGTCATCGTGAAACATGCGCTCTATCAAGTGTCGGTTACTCCCTGCAAAAACATAGCGCACAGATTTTGATTTTTGCATGGCTTCTCTTATAGCCGACCCAATACTTTTATTCGGTGTAACTTCCGCCAGCGTTTGGAATTCATCTAAGAACAGAATGCAGCCTGATATACCTGAGTGCTCAGTCACATAGTGATCGAGTTTTTCTAGGGCGGTCAAAATAAGGTCAACTGCACGTTTAGGACGCTGAGTAATTTCCAAGCTCAAATCTTTGCCATAAAGCGAGATATTAAGCTGCAGTGCACCAAAGAAATTACCCGCTGCTTTCAAAAGCTTTGTCGGTGTTTTCTCTGTTTGGCTGATGATTTTCCCAATACCATGCAAAATATATTGCGCAATTTCTTGTTCATTGAGTGCTTTATATAAATCAACATGTGCATAAGGCAGTTCAAGCTTTGAAAAAGCCTGTAATGCCAAACTTGTTTTGCCATAGCGTCTAGGCGATATCAGCAAAGATGGCGTGCCAGTTTCAAGATTATAAATGAGGCGCTCGGTTTCAACGCTTCTATTGCAAAAAGCTTCCCGGGTCGCTACCATTGTTGGAAAATAATTTTTCGTCATACGCGCGGTTTAATCCTCAAAGTGAGATACGCAAAATGTAATACGCAAAAAGCGTATTGTCAATTCCGTTTGGGGCCCTATATCGGCAATATCTCGAGATAATCGTGAGCGCTGAAGACCCGAGAAATGCTGCTGCATCATTTAAGTAGCATTTGAAGAAGATTCTAACGATGAGGTTCGCGACTCATGAGGTGATGCAACGGTATTTGAGAATAAGCAGCGACAATACAATTCCTTGATACCAGCTCAGAAAAATTGTTCAATCACAAGGCAAGTAATACTAAGGAAGGATCATTATATGCTAGCAGGTCATCGCCTAGAAGAATGGCAGCAACTGCTTAATTTATATGGCGAACACATGAAATGGGGCCCTGAATTCATCAACTGTATGTTGGATTCCTTGATTGAGACAGGTGACTCGCTAAACCCAGCAGATCAAGAAGTGCTCAATTTTCAATGGCAGAATATGACAGCTGCCATTACCGGAAAACCTGTTTGCGAACCATCGCTGCCGTTGTTAGGCCACATGATCAATCGGGGTGATGCGCATAAGGCAGAATATCAGCAATCAACCAGTCCTGCTGGGGTAAAATAGCCATCGGCACTGTCTAACAAGAGCCAACGCAAACCTGTCGCGACCTCAGCAGGTGACAATAATTGATCATTGGCTTTTAGGTCCTGGAAAAAACCACTCACCGGAAGATCTTCAGCATCAGCAGCGCGCAATTTGTTTTGCATCGGTGTATCGACGGTGCCAGGTCGCACACTACCAAACAGCACAGCGCTGTCAGCATAATCAGCCTGGCAAACCAAATATGCCATATGTAATGCTGCCTTGCTGATGCAGTACGCCGCCATGCCAGACAAAGCACGATGTGCCAAGCCACTGGAAATATGCAACACACGCCCACGGGTCATTAACGGCACCAATTGCTGGGTGAGAAACAACGGTGCTTCGACATTGACAGCTTGTGCTTGGCGCCACTGCTCCAAATCAAGTGTTTGCAAAGGCTTTAACGGTTTAACCAATGCCGCATTATGCACGATGTACTGTAAATCACCGTGTGCTTTGACAGCTTTAACCAGTATGTCTCGACCTGCTGCTGTACCCACATCCGCGACAACCGTGTGAATCTGTTCAGGATAACGTTGCTGGGTCTGAGCTAAAGTGTCCGCTGTACGACCAGCGACTATGACGCGTAGACCACGCTCAGCTAACGCCCGCGCTAACGCCTGACCAATTCCAGAACCACCACCGGTAATTAAAGCTGTTTTCATGATCTTTCTCCCATCATTTAAGTCGCCGCAACCGCAGTTTTGATACAGTCCATAATGTGCTGACAAGCGGCTTTTTTAGCAGAACTGGTACGCCATAACATGCCAATCTGGCGATGTGGCGCTGGCGCTGTAAAAGTCTGCAGCGCAACCTCTGGCGTATTAACTGTATCGGCTACCAATTTGGGTAGTAAGGTAATGCCTTCACCCAATGCAACCATCTGGATCAACATCGACAAACTCGTCCCTTGATAACGCGCATGATCGGGATTGCGAATGTGTTGGCAAACAGACAACGCATGGTCTTTCAAACAATGGCCCTCGCCCAATAACAGTAATTCATCGACCGAGACTGCGTCGATGGTTAGGGTGTCTTGCGCGGCTAAAGCATGGTCTTTTGGCACTGCCAACACAAAATCTTCTTCGAATAATGGCCGGCAGATAAAGTCGTCGATTCCAGCAACCGGTAATGCCAATAAAATCGCATCCAACTGCCCTTGCTTGAGCTGGGTAATCAGGGTATGCGTCTGCATTTCTTGTAGCTGAAAGCGCAAATTGGGCAATTGCTGTTTAAAGTACGGTAACACCCGCGGCAGTAAATAAGGCCCTAATGTCGGAATTGCACCAAGATGAAACGTGCCACTCAACGGCGCGCGAATTTGTTGCGCCAATACGGTTAATGCCTCAATGTCTTGCAAAACCACGCGCGCCTGCGCAATCACTTGCTCACCAGCAGAAGTCGGCATGACATGTTTGGGTTGGCGTTCAAACAACTGCAAACCCAGCGTTTCTTCTAACTTTTTCAGTTGCATACTTAAGGTCGGTTGACTCACATGGCACCGTTCCGCAGCACGGCCAAAACGCTGTAAATCGGCAACGGCAACCAGATATTGCAAATCTTTGATATTCATCTTGCCAATAACTCACTCAGCAAGGGCGCCAAATGTTGCCTCTGATGTTTCTGCCGGTGGCGTTCGGCGGTAATAATGCCGATTAAAGCCGCTAAGGCCTGCTCGAAATCATCGTTCACCACCACATAATCGAACTCACCACAATGCGCCATTTCGTCTGTTGCCGCGGACATGCGTTGCGCCACAACATCTGAACTGTCTTGATTGCGTTGGCACAATCTGTCGTGCAATACCTGACGAGATGGCGGCAGAATAAAAATGCTGCTGTTTTGTTCTGGAAATAAGTGCCTGACTTGTTGTGCACCTTGCCAATCAATATCTAGTAGCACATCGTGGCCAATCGCCAAAGACGCAGCCAATGTGGTTTTCGACGTGCCATAGTAATGACCAAAGACTTGCGCCGATTCGATAAAGGCGCCTGCTGATTGTAAATTTTTGAATTCCGTTTCACTGACAAAGTGATAATGCTGACCCTGAACTTCCTGTGGTCTCGCCGGACGTGTGGTATGTGAGACAGAAACAACCAAGTCTGGCATTTTTTCGATCAGCGCTTGAATCAGGCTGGTTTTACCCCCACCAGACGGCGCTGCGATCACAAAAATGGTGCCGGAACCTTGGGTCGACATTGTGTTCACCCGTGCTTTTGGAAGCGCAGTCTATCGGGGGTGCCTCATAAAAGCCAGTCTGAAACGTGTACTTCGATACATTGACCTGATTACAAAACTTGCATAGCATGTGCCACCTCTGCATGACAGGACCTGGCACGTGACCATTGAAGATATCTACGAACTCGTTGCAACTGACTTTGACGCCACTGACCAACTGATTCGTCAGAACCTCACCAGCCAAGTCCCACTCACTAACATCATCAGCGATTACATTATCAGTAACGGCGGCAAACGCCTCCGACCTCTGTTGACATTACTACTCGCAAAAGCATTAGATTATCGCGGCACCCAGCACCACACCCTGGCGGCAATCGTTGAAATCATCCACACCGCGACCTTGCTGCACGACGATGTCGTCGACAACTCTGGCCTACGCCGTGGCAAAAAGACCGCCAACATTATCTGGGGCAATCCCGAGGCTGTACTCAGTGGTGATTTTCTCTATTCAAAAGCGTTTGTGCTGATGGCACACCTGCGCATCCCTGATGCCATGATCTTATTAACCGAAAGCACTAACCGCATTGCTGACGGAGAAATGCTGCAATTACTGAACGTGCGTAATGTTGATACCACAGAAGCTGACTACTTCGATGTCATCTACCATAAAACCGGTAAATTGTTTGAAGCTGCGTGTGTATTGCCCGGCTTCCTCGTGGACGCATCAACTGAAACACACGACACACTCGCAAATTTCGGGCGCCATCTGGGCACTGCATTTCAATTGATTGATGACGTATTGGATTACACTGCCTCTGCCGAAGAAATGGGCAAAAACCTGGGCGATGATTTAGCTGAAGGCAAACCAACCTTGCCGATTATCTATGCACTACAACACAGCGCCGCTTCTGATCGCGAGCTATTACGTCAGGCTATTCTGCAGGGCAATACCGAAGATGTCGTGGCCATTCAAACCATCGTGCAAGCCAGTGGCGGTATTGCGTATACACAATCTAAGGCCATTGCAGAAGTCGAGCAGGCAAAACAAAACTTGCATCAACTGGTGGCGTCAGACTACCGTGCAGCGTTAGAAACCTTATGCGACTACGCCATCGAGCGCTGTGCTTGAACAAGCAACCACATCACAACCCCCCCCATCGCTTTTGAGACGTATAACTTAGCCTTGCGACCGGTTTTGTGTTGGTACTCAGCCGTGACCTGTGCCACAAAGGCGTCGCGCGATGCATTATCCACCAGCGCCACCGCACAACCACCAAAACCCGCGCCCGTCATGCGAGCTCCAAAACAGCCCGGTGCGTTTTGCGCAATGGCAACGATGTCATTAAGGGCATCATTAGTGACCTCAAAATACTGATCCAAGCTCGTATGGCTGGCCTTCATGAGCTCGCCCAATGCGCGCGGGTCATTTTTGTCCATCGCCAAAGCTGCTGCTTGGACACGTTGATTTTCCATGAGCACATGAAAGGCCCGTTTATAGGCAATAGGATCCATTTGATCTTGCGCTTGTACAAGGTCGTTCAATTCAACCGCACGCAACGTACGGTGACCTAAAAACTGCGCCGCAGCTTCGCAAGATTGACGGCGTTCGTTATACGCTGATGTTACCAAATCACGGCGTGTACAGGCGTCCATCACCACCACGGCGGTATTTGTCGGTAATGGCACCGCAGTGGTCGACAAATCCTGGCAATCGATCATCAGTGCCTTGCCTGCTTCCGCCGCTGCGCAAATCAATTGATCCATAATGCCACAGTTTACGCCCGCCCAGTCATTTTCAGCCTGTTTGCCGCAGCATGCTGCTGTCACCGGATCCCATGCAATATCATTGGCATGGCACAATGCACGCGCAATCGCCATTTCGAAAGAAGCGGATGAAGACAGGCCAGCGCCAATGGGCACATTAGCGGCAATCACCGCGTCAAAGCCACACGCTAGGGTCACACCAGCTTGCGCATAGGCCCACACAACACCTTTGACATATTCACACCAATGATCGGTGCAGTTTTGCGTCGGTGTGAGATCGGCTAAAGACAGCTCAGTGAACTCATCAAAATCAATACTTCTGACCCGGATCTGGGCATCCTCACGCCCTGAGCACACCATATGTGTCGACATTTCCAACGCCATGGGTAATACGAAACCATCATTGTAATCGGTATGCTCCCCAATCAAATTGACGCGACTCGGCGAACAAATGGTTGTCTGTGGCGCCACACCAAACTGTTGTTGAAACACTGCTGATAGATCGGTATTCATCACACTTCCTCTACAACGCGGATAATCTTTGGGCGGCCTGTTCAGGCGTTAAATCGCGTTGAACTTCTGCCAACATTTCATAGCCCACCATAAATTTTTTCACCGTACTGGAACGCAAAAGCGGCGGATAAAAATGGGCGTGTAACTGCCAATGTTCTGCGGTTGAGCCATCATTAGGTGCACCATGCCAGCCCATGGTATGCGGAAAAGAAACATCAAATAACGCATCGTAACGCCGTAATAAGTTTGACAATATCTGCGCCAAACTGCGCTGCTGCTCCACCGATAATTCGGTCAAACGTGCGACAGGAAAAGTCGGTAATAGTAAAGTTTCAAACGGCCAGCAAGCCCAATAAGGCACTACCACCAGCCAATCCGCATTTTGGCAGACAATCCGTTCGCCATAAGCCTGCTCTTGTTGGACATAATCCAGTAACAAGGCTTGATGGTGTTCGGCAAAGTAAGCCTGCTGAGCGCGCTGTTCTTTGGCAATTTCGGTCGGTAAGTGCGCACTGGCCCAAATCTGACCATGAGGGTGTGGACTCGAACACCCCATGATTTCGCCTTTGTTTTCAAAAATCTGTACCCACTGGTATTTCTGCCCCAGTTCCGCAATTTGTGCAGCCCACGGTTCAATAACAGCCATCATCTGATCTTCAGATAAATCTGCCAACGTTTGACTGTGATCCGGTGAAAAACAAATGACACTCGCTTCGCCAGACACGGCTTCCGATTTGAATAGGGGTGATTGCGCAGACGCTGGCTTGATGTCCACTTGCGGCAACATGGCAGGATGGTCGTTATCAAACACAAATGTTTTAGCGTAATCCGGATTGGTTTGCCCACCGATACGCTTATTGCCTGGGCATAAGTAACAGTCAGGATCGTAGGCAGGTCTTTTCTGTGTCGGTGTGCTTTCTGTTTTACCTTGCCAAGGTCGTTTGGCGCGATGTGGCGATACTAAAACCCATTCGTCAGTGAGTGGGTTATAGCGTCGATGCGGGTGTTCGTCGTGCTTCATGCAAACGCTGCTCTGCGTGAAAAGCGGCTAATGTATAAATCCACTCGGAGAAATGCAAGGTTGAGACCTCCACACGAACAAACAGGCGATGTACACCACATGTTGTTTGGCAAAAGCGTGATATACTGCAAAACCTTAATTTCGTACACAATATATAGGGAATCTGTCCGTGGCAAAAATCATTGTCATTACCTCGGGTAAAGGCGGCGTGGGCAAAACCACCACCAGCGCCGCATTCGGTACCGCACTTGCTATTAAAGGCGCAAAAGTCGCCATCGTCGACTTTGATGTAGGCTTACGTAACCTCGACCTGATCATGGGCTGCGAACGTCGCGTGGTATATGACTTGATCAATGTGATTAATGGTGAAGCCAAATTAAATCAGGCCTTAATCAAAGACAAACGCGTCGACAGCCTATACATCCTGCCAGCATCCCAAACACGTGATAAAGACGCACTCGATAAAGAAGCCGTCGGCAAAGTGTTAGAAGAGCTTGCCAAAGACTTTGACTACATCGTCTGCGATTCGCCCGCGGGTATCGAACGCGGTGCTTTCTTGGCCATGTACTACGCGGATGAAGCCGTGATTGTGACCAACCCTGAAGTGTCATCGGTACGTGATTCAGATCGCATTCTCGGCGTTTTATCTAGCAAATCCAAACGCGCTGAAAATAATGAAGAAAGAATCAAAGAACACCTGCTACTGACGCGTTATTCACCAGAACGTGTTGCTCGAGGCGATATGCTCAGCGTGGCAGATGTCCAAGAAATTTTATCGATTCCGTTATTGGGTGTTATTCCTGAATCCAAAGCCGTGCTCAAGGCCTCGAATGCCGGCACACCGGTGAGTTTGGACCAAGAAAGTGATGCCGGTCAGGCATACCTAGACGCTGTCTCCCGTTTTATGGGTGAAGATGTGCCACATCGATTTATTGATGTAGAAAAAGTAGGCCTGTTTCAGAAGTTATTCGCGCGGAGGAAAGCCGGATGAGTTGGTTAGATTTTTTGTTCAAGCCTAAAAAACCCGCCTCTGCTTCAATGGCAAAAGAACGTTTGCAGGTCATTTTCGCCCATGAAAAGGCTCGCGCCAACAGCCCAGAGTATTTGCCAAAAATGCAAAGGGAGATCATGGAAGTAATCGCCAAGTATGTTGATGTCGACCCCGACCAAGTCAAAGTCGAATTCGAACAAGCCGGTGAACGCTCGACACTGGAGCTGAACGTGACCTTACCTGAGCAAGAGAAAAAATCAGGGCAGAAAAAACCGCGTACGCGTAGCAAAAAAGCCGCTGCCAGTTAAGCAACCCAATCAACTGCTTTGACGATCAACCACCGGGGCTTGTGTCTTCTGTGAGTCGCTCTTCACCTGAAACTGTAACGGTAATTTCTTCAAGCTCACGGCACGCCTCTTTGGACTCCGTATGGTGATACCCCGCCGCACTACAGGTACCGGCAAGCGAAGCTAATGACCAAGCAAGATACCGGGCATCCATGCCGAACATCTCTTGCGCCAACAAAGTACGTAACATAATAAAGACTGAAGCAGCTGTTCCCACAGCATGCATCAACGGTCCCTTCCACTTGATGCCTTCACGCAGAAAAGCAGAAGCGGTTTTTGGCACAAAAGGCTCGGTTTTTGGGTTAGTCAATCTAACCGCAGCACGCATGGCATCATCAGATGCTTTACCTTCGAATAACCAGTTTTGCACCGCGGTTGGCGTGATACAAGCCACGGCAAAGACCAGAGCGCCCCCGACTAACCCAACAATCCCTAAAGTTTCACCACTCACCTGAGCTATTTCCGGTGCGGGCAGCATTAATACGACATCAATGACATGTTCAGCCACATGCCATGCACTACCACCACGAGCTATCCAGGTGCGAAAAGCATTATTCTGCAGGCACGTTTCCGAACAGATTAAATGCATGGCGTGATAACGATCAGCTGGCGCCTTAGTCCACTTATGAAGACCTTCACCAACAGCTGAAACATCTGTGGTGAAATCAAATGGCAAACGTAGAAATAGGGCAATGGCTAAAGTAATCACTACACCACGCCAACCTAGCCAGGGCGTTAGATTGCCATCAAAGTCTGAATCTTGTTGATATTCATAACACCAGGCGACCAGGCTCTCAATTTCAAAGTACACCTCTAATAACGCTTTCACAATCGAAAAACTTATATAAAGCCCCATCGGTACGCCTTGTTTGTCTTGGCAAAACTTTTGCACCCGAGAGGGTGGAGGTTTATCAGATTCATCAGATTCACTGTCAGATTCATCACCATCCTCAACCCAGGCTTCTCGCACTTGAAAAGCTGCTTTATTCAGAGACTCAATGCCGCCCATGAACGCACCAACCGTCAAAGCCAGCGGCCCCGGCTTCTTGGTCAATCCTGCAATTGTCGCCACAAAATTTCCCGTCACATTAGCACCTTCTGCCAGGACATATAGGCCTTGTTTAGTTCGACGCCCACACTGGCTTTTTTGCGGTCTTCGACAACAACAAGCTTGTTTGATTCTTTTCCACCATTTCATAGACATCATCCCTGTGTTTATGTATTGCGCGGCAGTATATACAGAACTTTGCTATCTTCAAATGCGAATAATTATCATTTGCATTTTTCGGGCTGATCGTTTGATTTGAGGGACCTCCCTTAGACAGGCTCAGGGACCTTTTGTCGAAGGGATGATAAACCCATTAAACGTCCGAAAATTCGTGAGATAGCGAACAGACGCCATGAACACTTTCACGTATACTGTAAACCTTTCTTACCGTCAGAGCGCTACTCATACCATGAATGTTCGCCAGTTTGCCGAAGCCATCCCCAATGTCAGTCAAGGCGTGTTTATCGATCTCAGTGCCGTGGTCACAGGCCGTGTCAGCTTAGGTCCAGACGCTTCCGTCTGGCCTTGTGTATCGATCCGCGGTGATTTAATGCCGATCACCATTGGTGCGCGCAGCAATATCCAGGACGGTAGCGTGTTGCATACCACGCACATGAGTGATTACTGCCCAGAAGGCCATGCATTAACCATTGGTGAAGACGTAACGGTTGGCCACAATGTGACATTGCATGGCTGTACCATTCACGATCAAGCCTTGATTGGTATGAATGCGGTAGTGTTGGATGGTGCCGTCGTAGAAAGCCACGTGCTGGTTGCCGCGGGCAGTGTGGTTGGACCCGGAAAAGTCTTAGAAAGCGGTTATCTCTGGTTAGGTAATCCGATTCGCAAAGCACGCCCACTCACAGACAAAGAAATACAATTCTTTCGTTACAGTGCTGAGCATTACGTTAAGCTAAAAGACAAACATGCGCAGAGGTAGTGTTTTAGCTGCGTGGCTTTAGCAGAAAATCATGAATATTGAGCACATCAATATTAGGTTTGTACGCGTCACTTTTTCCACAATACACTAAGAACCCTTGATCATTTTCTTCCAAATAAGATTCCACATGTCTTAACATTCTGGGATGAAACGTCGCATTATGCTTTACCTCAATTAATTCACGGAACTGTTTCCGGTCAATAATAATGTCGATCTCTTCTCCACCATGTGTTCGATAATAATAAACTTCAGCGTTTGACTGTTGATGCCGCTCGCGTTTGACAATTTCGGACATAACATAATTTTCAAACAAAGCACCACTCATAGGGCCATGCGTATAATGTTCGTACGATTCAATGCCAACCAAATACGAAACTAACCCGGTATCATAGAAGTAAATTTTGGGCGCCTTCACAAGGCGTTTACCGTAATTGTTAAAATAAGGTGGAACCAAAAACAAAATGTACGAGGCCTCCAGTACAGATACCCAACGCGATACCGTCGAAACAGCCACACCCAACGCGCGAGCCAATACTGATAGATTAAGCTGTTGAGATACACTAGCCGCCAACAGATGGATTAGACGTTGAAAATCGCGCAGATCGCCAATTTTGTGCAACGTCCTAATATCTTTTTCCAAATAAGTTTCCAAGTAGGCGCCATACCACAATCCTCTATTGCGATAGTTTTGCAACACCAGCTCAGGGTACGAACCTTGCCAAACCGCACTATCTCTCTCTGTCTCGGGCAATTCGGCATATTCCAACGGCAATAGGCATAGATTAACGACTCTACCAGCCAATGACTCGGAGATATTTTTCAATAGATTAAACCGATGCGATCCACTGACCACAAGCTTGCCATAGCGCTGCCTATCTTGGTCAACAGCCAACTTAATATATTCAAATAGTTCCGGCACCAGTTGCGCTTCATCAAACACCACACGATCAGCATATCTGGCCATAAACGCCACAGGATCATGGTAGAAGCGGCTACGAATATCGGGTTGATCTAAACGAACCACCTCGTATTGATTCGCCAGTAAGTGGGCAATAATTGTTGACTTACCAGATTGATGTGGCCCCGTTACGGCAACAACCGGGAACATCTCTAATGCCGACAAAAATGTTGGTTCTAATGCACGTTGATAATATGTCATAGCCACACCTTTTACTTGAAATCTTATCATGGCATCGAAATATTTCAAGTGAAAATACTGCATAACGTCAGATTAATAATGCCGATACCTGGCCAGCAACACGATACCCAATAGCGTAGCCACACAGGCCAACACCAGTGCACCTACACTGTCAACTGTATTCAACCAGACCCCCAAGGCATTAACCAAGGTATTGGCTAGGGCTAAAATAGCGCCGGTAATACCCATTACCCATCCTTGTTTCGTTTGATCAACCTGGCGTGAAAAGGTGCTAACCAAAAAGGTATAGGCCAAACCAAATGCGGCGTTCAAGGGAATCGTAATGATCCAAATCAACCAGACCCAAGGCACTATACTGATCAAACCAATACTGATAGCCAACAGCACAAGATTGACCAATATAACGCATCGATGACTCAACCGACTGTGTTCAAAATGCCGCGGCAACCAAGCCGTTCCGAGCGCCAAACCAACACCGATGAGTGCCATGTATACACTCACCATGGTGCTATCCAGAGCAAATCGTTTGATCAGCAGCACAGAAATAAAAAAGTAGTAACCGTTATAACCCATCAGAATAAACAGATAGGCAGTCGACAGCGATCGTACGGTGTTGTGCGTGAAAGCCGACAGCAAGACTTTAATCGGCTTGGTCAAACTCAATTGTATGCGCCCGTGACGACCTGAGGTTTCAGTAAAACTGTACCCAATCAAAATAAAGTTCATCGCGCTGAGTAATGTCACCACATACAACGGCGTCGTATCTGAAAACCAACTGACCCAGTGACCGTTAGATAAAAAACCACCGATGATTGGTCCACCCACCAAACCTGCACTAAAGAAAAACATCACGTAACCCAGACTTTGCGCGAGCTGATCAGGTGGACTTACATCTGTAATCGCGGCTTGTGCAATCGGTTGGCTACCCGCTGTTAGACCGGCAATCATACGCCCAAGCAGTAGCAACCATAAACTGTGAACAATAAATGCGCCTGCCGTGATCAAATAGGCAATGCTGACACCAGCCATACAGATCATCAGCGCTTTCTTGCGCCCGGTAGTGTCCGATAGATCACCCAAAAATGACGCACCAAACAACCAACTTATGAAGTATACGGCGAACACCGCACCATAAATCAGATTACGAAAATGACTGTCTCCATATGAAATTAACAGATGGTTCTGTGGATCAATCAGTGCGGTACTCAACAAGGGCATTAAAATTCCAATACCCATCGCATCGATAAATAGTACGGTATATAAACTGATTAAAGACCATCTTTGGTGTGACATATTACGCTCCATCTTTTTTGTTTTCAGCCAACAACTGGATAACTCATGCCAGCATAGCGAAACAATTGTTTCTTATATATATTCAATAACTAAAATTACTGTTTCATATTAGGAACAATATGCAGCTTTCAGATCTAGATATTTTCTATCAAGTGGTCCGCTCGGGTAGCTTCACGCAAGCAGCTGACAGACTGCAATGCTCGAAGGCGCAAGTGAGTCGCCGGGTTACGGCATTAGAACAGCACCTTAAAACCAAGTTGCTCAACCGCACCACTCGAACCCTGCACCTGACAGAAGCAGGACAGGTGTGTTTTGAGCTGTCGTGTAACGTTCACGATGCAGTGAAGGCCGGTATTGATCAGTTAGACCATCTCAATCAACACCCGCAAGGCAAACTTAAAATTTCGCTGCCGCCTGCCTTTGGTGAATATGCCCTCGCACCGCTATGGCCAAAGTTTTGCCGACAGTATCCAGACATTAACCTCGATGTGCAGCACCACACCCGAGTGGTGAATGTCATTGAAGAAGGCTTTGATGTGGTCTTACGCCGTGCGCACTTAGCCGACTCCAACCTCATTGCCCAACCGCTGTGCACGCCTCAGCAATGGTTGGTGACCACGCCTCAGTATATTGAACGATATGGAGCCATTAGCCAATTAGAAGACCTAAGGACCCGACCTTGTCTGACTTACACAGGCCAGCCTGAACACCATTGGCACATCATGGACCATCGTTTATGCCAAGAAATCGCTGTTCCTATCCACAACGTTTTTCGCGCCAATAGCGTGAATGTCATCCTCGAAATGGTGCTGGCGCAGCAAGGTGCTGCTTTACTACCGGACTTCATGGTGAAGGACGCTATCGATAAGGGTTCGCTCGTTCGGCACTTGCCACAGATTGAAACCTTAAGCCGGACTGTGCACATTGTGTATCCGTCACGCGACTATTTACCGCCAAAGACCCAAATGCTGATCACATTCTTAAAGGCACACTTTGCCAACTAATGACAGTTGATAAACACTAACGCACACGGCATAGCGTTAATCCACCACCAATGGGAATCATACAAATATCGATGCGGTCATCGCCATGCAATTGGTGGTTAAAGGCAACCAATGCTTTGGCATAAGGGCGGTCACTGTGCACATTCAAATCACTAGTGGCCATCACATTATCAACCGCAATAACGCCACCTTGGCGCACTAATTGCAGGCCATATTCAAAATAATTGGGATAATTCAATTTATCGGCGTCGATAAACATAAAATCAAACTGCCCGGTTTTGCCGGCTTGCACCAATGACTCTAAGGTTTCTAAAGCAGGGGCAATTTTCAGCGTAATCTTGTTAGACACGCCCGCTTGTTGCCAAAAATCTTGGCCAATACGCGTCCATTCTTCGCTGACATCACAGGTCGTGATATGGCCATCTGCCGGTAATGCCAATGCCATGGCCAAAGCACTGTACCCCGTAAAACACCCGACTTCTAAAACCTGTTGAGCACCCTGCATTTTGACCAAGAATTGCATGAGCTGCCCTTGGTCTGGTGCGATTTGCATATTGGAGTCCTGCGTATGCGCATGCGTATGTGCACGCAGCTCGGTTAGCACAGGATGCTCACGCACGGCCGTATCCAAAATATGTTGATAAGCTTCTGGGGTTAAATGGTGAAATCCACTGCTCATAATTTTCTCCTTAACATTTTAGGGTGTCGTGACACACAGCATGCCATGTCATGTCAATCAGCCGACAAAACCTGCTGATAAATAGCTTGGGTGTCTGGCCTCACACCGCGCCAAACAGCAAAAATCTCCGCATTTTGCTCCACCAACATACCGATACCATCCGCGGTTCGTTGACAACCCTGCTGCTTTGCCCAGGCGATAAACGCGGTATCTGCCTGACGGCCATACATCATGTCATAGCAAAAAGTTTCTGTTTGCAGAATGCTATCTGGAATGGGCGGCACTTCGCCAGACAAACTGGCGGCGGTGCCATTGATGATCACATCAAATGATTGCGTTAATGCGTCATAAGGCATACAAGTCAACACATCTGAAGCAAAGCGTTCGCATAAACGTTCGGCCTTGGAAATGGTCCGATTTGCCAAGACAACCAACTGTGGTTGCTGCACCAACACTGTGCCTAAAACACCCTGCACAGCGCCACCAGCACCGGCCAATAAAATTCGTTTATCCTTTAAATCGATTTGATGACGGCGTTGTAAATCCCACACCATACCCATGCCATCCAAGTTGTCGCCATACAACACGCCATCGTCACGGAAGTGTAAGTAACTCACCGCACCAGCTTGCTCAGCCAGCGAACTGACCACATCGGCATATTGATAAGCCATAGTTTTTAAGGGTAACGTGACATTCAAACCGCATATGTTTTCTGATCTGAATGCCTGCAGCCTGTCAGGCAATTGTTCTGCTGTCACGCGATATCGGTCATACGCAATCCTCTGCTGGCACTGGGCAGCAAAAGCCAAATGAATAGCAGGTGATAAACTGTGCGCAACGGGATCACCTATCACGCCATAACGATCATATGCCGCCACGGTCAAAACCACCTAGTTTGATGAAATGTATTTTTCACGTCTCACGGATTTGGTATCAAAGCCATAAGTTTCCGTCAACAAATTGAAAGCATCATCGACCATGTTAGGGTTACCGCATAGATACACCACATCTTGGTCCGCATTGAGATCTAGGTTTTCTAAACTGCTTTGGATATATCCTGAACGCTCATCCGTTTGTAGTGTTGAAGTTTCACGACTCAGATGGCTGAGATACTGTGCATGCGCTGGATTGTCCTGACAAAATTTCTGAAAATCGTTGGCATATAATAAATCCGCACGGTATTGCACGCCTTGTAAAATCACCGCTTGAGTTCCAGCAGAGCAGGTCTTGTGCAACAATGGCAACATAGAGCGGTAGGGGGCAATCCCGGTGCCAGTGCCCATCAGAATATAACTCCCAACTGCTTGCTCTTCCTGCAAAACCAAACGACCTGCTGGGCCCATAGCTTGCAGACTATCGCCTGGCACCAGGTTGAATAATGTATCGGTCGCGATACCGCCTTTGACTTCAGAAATAACGATTTCTATCAAATCCGTTTGGCCGGGCATCGTCGCGATACTGTAACTCCGACGTTTAACCTTGCCAGTTTCATCTTCCAATAAGAACGTTATGAATTGGCCAGGGATAAATTCCAGCGCTTGCTGATCATCACGCGCAAATGCCAAATGCATCACATGCGGGGTGATTTTACGTTTTTCCACCAGCGTAAGATCAAATTTCTGTATGGCCACGGCATTACTCCAAAAGCCTGATCGACAGGCGTCATCAAATTGACGCACACTTTAGCAAAGAGGGCAGCACAACGCCATAAAGTTGAGATTAAATGCCATGATAGGGCTGTTGCATTATTTCAGTAGCAGATGAAATTCAAGGCGAAATCTGATGAAAAAAGCTTGCCCCGGACCACGATCCAGGACCGATCATAGACGGACTATTTGAGGGCTCCACTTTCGTGGAGACAAGCCTTTTTCGCCAACAAAGAAAGTTATGCACGGAGGTAAATTTCTTTGAATACTATAAGACTTAATGCATTAACAAACGCTGCTTAATCAATTCCACCTGCTGTTGGGACAATTCAGTGATTTCCATCACAGACGAGACATCAGCCCCTTTCGCCAACATATTGTAAGCCACTTGTTCCAGACCTTGTTCAATACCCTTCTGCATACCTTTCTCTAAACCACGCTGCTCTAGCTGATCTGCAAATGTCACGACTTTCTCCTTTTTCTCCGGTGAAACCTCTGAGAATAATTCAACAATATCTTCAGCTTGACGTGTACGGTCTTCACCCGTACTGAACGTGTATTCTAACAGATCAATAATATAGTTGTCATTGTTAGAGGGTACCCGAGAAGCTTCTGCCTTCGGTCAAGCCTTTGTTAAAGGCATTTTTCAGCATGCTACCGTAATGCACTCTACATTTGGATTTTTGATGCAAATTTGATCATCACAAGCCAAAAAGACTAATTTTCATGCAGC
>CAZIIK010000051.1:0-15296 GCA_964539235.1 uncultured Gammaproteobacteria bacterium
ATACCACTCGGGCTTTTAACTCCGCCGGATACTTTTGACGCTTTTGACTCATGATGTCGATCTCCCTAAATAATTAAAAAATAATATCACTTTAAGGAGCACTACTCTCAAATACTGTCCGATTATTTAGGGGCGCTATACCCGCCAACATGGCACCCACATAAACCCAAAGACTTGGCTGTGTGACAAATACAACCGCATGTGGCAAATGCGCCAAACAGACAAGATAACGCCAGACCTGTCGCATCACCCAATCGGCTGACACAAATAATGCCTGCGCAGCAACACTGATATGTATAGCCTCGAAGAACATACCGAGAAACAGGCAAGGAATCACCCCAAAACTCACCACGGAATCGCAACCACATTAGCCAATACGGAAAAAACTGGAAATTGATAGAACCAAAACGCCAACATGGGCACTAGCCCTAAAGCAATCAACCACTGTGGTCTTAACCAATTATGCACGCGAGCCTGCCCCATGCGATGACTCATACCGTATAACAACAAAGCAACTGCGGCAAAAGACAACCAAGTCCCAGCACGCAATAAACTAAACGGCTCAAACAGTAAAACCACACACAATGCAATCCACATCGGCCACCATACTGGAATATGGCGATGTAAAATTCGGGCACATAAAAATACTGCCAACATCCTCACTGCGCGCTGTGTGCTGACAGCAAATCCAGATAATGCGGCGTATAAAAAAGCGGAAAACAAAGAAAAACACCAGGCAAATGGGTACACGTTGCAACGCCGAAAACACAGCATGAAGCAAGACAATAAAAACCCTAGCCAACCAAAACGCCCATAATGCAACTAAACCAACATGCAACCCTGAAATAGCCACCAAATGGCTCGTGCCAGTTGCCAGAAAGATCTGCCATTGATCAAACGAAATCCCTTGACGATTACCCAGTAATAACGCCAGAAAATTGCCCATGACCTAGCCAGTTTTGCATGAGTGGCATCAACCATGCATTCAAACGCGCAGTCGACGAATACCACCACATATCCCGCAAGCACCGATTAGCATGGCGATGCACCACAGAGGCTGTTAAAAAAATACCTTTTGACCAACGATATTCACCCATATCCCAAACTACTGGGATATGCTCAAATTGCAATGGCTTAAAACGCAACGCAAAACGCCAAACCTGCCCTGGCTCTACAGATGCGTAAGCGCCATACCAAGACACATCGACACGCCCAATATCTTTTACAGACAACAAGAATCGCAACCGATGCGACTGGTGTTTCAATATCTGCAATACTCGCCCCACTCGTACCTGAACATGCTGATAGAAAGCAACCGGCTTTTGCTGCAACTCATGATATTGAATAAGCCTTTTACTGACACTACCGACTGCGATTACAATGGCAACGACGATGATCAAAACCGAACTCTTCATTGATCAAATTATGAGCAATTTATTTTCACAATACAAGCAGTGGTTACGCCAGAAGCTCCCCACCGAGCAGGCACTTAAAAATCACCGCTCGCTGCGATTCCTCCACAAACACTTGCACCACAACCATCTATGGCGTTTTGACCGGTCTTCTGTGCCCTGCGCGCTGCTGATCGGTATTTTTATGAGCTTTATGCCTATGCCTTTCCAAATGATTCCAGCTGCCATACTGGCTGTCATCTGTCGGGCCAATTTAATCTTATCGGTGGCACTCGTGTGGATTAGTAACGTATTCACCATGCCGTTTATGTTGCTAGGCTGCTATCACCTGGGTAAATGGCTACTTAACAGCCAAGCACCTGAGCTCACCCAATTTTCCTTCGAATATCTATTCGCCCAATTACAGTGGATTTGGGCACCTTTACTGCTAGGCAGCATTGTGGCTGGCTTAGCATTTGGCATACTGGCCTATTTAATGGCCAAATTGATTTACTGGTTCTACTAATCCCATGCACACACCATCACCCTTTGACCCCACTT
The DNA here is from genome assembly GCA_964539235.1 of uncultured Gammaproteobacteria bacterium. Taxonomy (GTDB): domain Bacteria; phylum Pseudomonadota; class Gammaproteobacteria; order Francisellales; family CACEW01; genus CAZIIK01. The sequence continues at coordinate 1,953 of CAZIIK010000051.1, forward strand.
TGGAACATGACGGAGAATATATTTTCAGTGTCAGTGAATTGAATCAATCTGTTAAGCAACTGCTGGAGAAACAACTCGGCCGTATTTGGATTCTCGGAGAAATCTCAGGCTTTTCTCGCCCCAGCTCAGGTCATATCTACTTCACATTGAAAGATGCACGCGCCCAAATTCGCTGCGCCTTCTTCCGTCAACAACATCGTCTCACCACACCACCACTCGAGAACGGCCAGATGGTATTGGTATGCGCAAAACCCAGCCTTTACAGCGAACGTGGCGACTATCAACTCATTGTGGAACAGATACAACTCCATGGAGCAGGCCAACTGCAACAGCAATACGAAGAACTCAAGCAACGCTTGCAACAGATGGGCTTATTTGCAACCGAACACAAAAAACCACTCCCACGTCTACCGCAATGTATAGGCTTAATCACCTCACCCACTGGTGCTGCGATTGAAGACGTTTTAACCGTGCTCAAACAACGCTTCCCACTCACACCGATTAGACTCTATCCCAGCAGTGTCCAAGGTGAAGCTGCAGCAAACATTCTGATTCAAGCCATTGAAACCGCCAACCATGAACAGCAATGCGATGTCCTGCTATTAACACGTGGTGGCGGCGCTATTGAAGACCTGTGGTGTTTTAATGATGAAGCTCTGGCTCATGCCATTTTCAACAGCACAATCCCCATTGTCAGCGCAGTTGGGCATGAAATTGACTTTACCATTGCAGACTTTGTGGCCGACCAACGCGCCCCCACACCTTCTGCAGGTGCGGCACTGATTACGCCAGACCAACTCGACATTCAACAACGCCTCGACCATCTGCAGAATCGTATGATGCAAGCCATGCAGGGCCACTTAAGCCGTGCACAGCAAGCTGTACAAATTCGCCAGTCCAAGCTTATTCATCCACGTACCAAACTGCACCAGCAACAAGAAAAGTTACAACAATACGCTCAACAGCTTGAGCAGCATATGCAACGACAGCTACAACAGAAGAACCACCAGCTTGCACATTACCGTACACGTCTTGATGTGTTTCCTTGGCAACGCATCTTTGCACAACAGCAACAAACACTGGCTCAACGTCACGCTCAACTGCAGCAGAAATTTCAACAATTATGGCAAGGAAAATCCCAGCGCCTGGCACAGCACACCCAGAAACTAGAAGACCTCAGTCCACTGCACACACTCAAGCGTGGTTACGCCATGATTCGAGATGCACAAACTGACCAACCTCTGCATGCCAAGCAGCAAATGAAAACTAAGCAAAAAATCAAAATTACTTTACATGACGGTGAAGTTACCGCTCACTGCGAATAATTTTATCCACAGACCACCCGCAAATGCCCACTCTTTGATTTTTTATCCAAAAATAGCAGTGATAAAATGTTTTTTTTCGAAAATTTCACTCGAAAACCCATCCTCCATGGTGACTATATATCCACGGTGATTTCAGTCTATCCAAGCTCAACTTAATCTGAGCTAAAATCTCTAAAAACCTTTGATATCAACAGTTTTACAAAATCAAGAAAATTATTTTATTTTTTTAAAGTACAGAAGTTGACATTGAAAATAGATTGTGAAAATCGAACCCAGGAATCCAATTGTTCAAAATAAAAACAATCTAACTTGAAAGCAGTTCTCACCGGCCTTCGCCTAAAACTTCCAAACCTTATTAACAGAATTATCCACAGATTCTGTGGATGAAATTTGTGAGTAACTTCTGTGGATAACTTTATACACAGCCCTGCTATACACTGAATAATTTAATCGGATATTTTGCGAACTACTGATGATGCGTCACAACCGTTAAACCCACTACACCAGTCCGAGCTATAAGCAAACGATCGGACAAACCGGATCGACCATGATCAACGACGAAAAATTACAAAAGCCAGACCCAAGATGCATAACAAACCACCCCAGATTGTATGCCAATACACCACATCGCCAGTCACAAAATGAGACACAACCAGCGCTACTGGCGGCTCTAATAGAATAAACGGCACCACGCGCCCGACCGGGTTACGCATTAACAACTTAAACCACATGCTGTAGCAATAGCCGGCCAATGCATAAATGCTGCAGCCACATGTTGAACCGCGTGCGCCTGCTGCTGCGGCCACTCAAACCAATAAGCCAACATTGAGATCACCGGAAAGGCTATCACCGTATAGACGGCGTTTAGCGCCAAAGGCTTAACACGACCTAAAGCGCGAATTTGATTCGCTGAAACTGCCCAAAACGTTGCCGCTAACAAAATCATCAGCACCGGGACAAGACCGGATACACTCTGCGGCACACCGACGGTAACCACAACACTTAACATTGCCACCACGGTCCCAACAACAACCTGCCAACTGAATCGTTCGAGAAAAAACCAAAAAGCCATTAAAGCTGCAAACGGCACTTGCACCTGAATAATAATGGTACTTTCACCGGCCGGCATCGCCCGCATACCAATAAACAGTATGCAAAAATACCCAATCACCATGGTTAAGGCTATACCCACAAAAGGACGCCATTGCTCACGCGGCACCTGGAGCAACCAGGGCGCCAATAACAGCGCCGCCAGCCCAAAACGCACCGCCATCAATAACAATGGCGACACATACAGCAGACCGACTTTAATGGCGACAAAATTCACACCCCACAGAATCGCAACGGACAATGCGAGGAGAATATCGCTCAGACTCATGACTGCATTCTCTGCCACAGCACAGACAGAATTGCCCGCCAATCTAGATCTCGCGCACGCAGTAATACCAATAAGTGGAAAATCAAATCAGCTGCTTCACCCGCCAAAGCACGATCGTCTTCAGCCAACGCAGCAATTGCAACCTCAACGCCCTCTTCTCCCACTTTTTGCGCCATACGCGGCATACCCGCGGCAAACAAGCTGGCGGTATAACTATCGGCCCCAGATGATTTTTGACGGGCGGCCACCACAGACTCAAGCTCACTGAGGATCGACATACTGCCGGCATGCACAGTATCACCAAAACAACTGACCCGACCCAGATGACAGGTCGGGCCTTGCGGTTCAGCCAGAACCAACAATGCATCTTGATCACAATCTAAATGCACAGCATGCAGCAATAGATAATGCCCGCTGGTTTCACCCTTCTGCCATAAACGCTGCTTGGTTCGGCTATAAAAATTCACACGCTTTGAATCCAGGGTTTGCTGCAAAGCCTCTGGATTCATATAACCCAGCATCAAGACCGTTAAATGACGCGCATCCTGAACAATAACAGGCACCAAACCGTCAACTTTCTGCCAATTAATCTGCGCATGAATATCTTTATCTTGCATGACCCTTGCTCCCTATTGCCGTACCGGTAACGCTTGATCGGCTAAATATGTTTTTAATGACCCAATCTCTAAAACACCTTTATGAAAGACACTCGCAGCCAATGCACCATCGACCTTTACCGCCTGAAAAACTTCAGCAAAATGCGCTGCTGCACCAGCGCCTCCTGAGGAGATCAACGGCAGATAGGTTAAGGCACGCATTGTTTGCAACTGCGCAATATCATACCCCTGCCTCACACCATCCTGATTCATGCAATTCAACACGATTTCTCCCGCACCCAAATCTGCTACACGCCGCAGCCAATCAGCCGTAAGCAAGCCTGCCGCAAGCGTTTTGCTTGGATCACCTGTATATTGATAGACCCAGTAATCGTCAGCCTCTGCAAAACTATCGATACCAATCACTACACATTGGCAGCCAAAGGCATCGGCCAATTCACGCACCAAATCGGGTCGCTCTAATGCCGGTGAATTCACTGAGACCTTATCCGCGCCTGCCATCAAAACACTGCGTGCTGTGGCCACATCACGAATGCCACCCGCCACGCAAAAAGGAATCTTAATTTCGGCGGCGATATCGGTCACCCACTGGTAATCGACTCGGCGCTGGTCGCTGCTGGCGGTAATATCGTAAAACACCAATTCATCCGCACCTGCCGCACTATAGCGCCGCGCCAGTTCAACCACTTCACCTACGACTTCATGATTGCGAAATTTCACACCCTTGACCACTTGGCCATCTTTCACATCCAAACATGGAATAATGCGCTTTGTTAGTGACATAGCACCGCCCCCAAGTCGACATGACCTTCATAAAACGCCTTACCAATCACCACGCCCGCCAAACCAGCATCTTGCAGCTGACACACATCTCTTTCACCGCTGACACCGCCAGAAGCAATGAATGACACCCTCGGAAACAAACGCATTAACGTTTGATACAGCGGCACATTGGGCCCGGTCAGCGTCCCATCACAGGCAATGTCTGTGCATAACACGGCCGACAACCCAAAGGCTTGATAATAGGTAATCAACTCAGCAATCGATACCTCACTGGTTTCTTGCCAACCCAATGTCGTGGCCATTGGCGTACCGGCTTGGTTAATATGCGTGTCCAGCGTCAACAAGATCCGCTCAGGACCAAACTCCGTTAACCAACGCGCGACTTCTGCCTGTGCCGTCACCGCCATACTACCAATCATCACGCGCTTAGCACCCAAGGCCAAGAGCGCCTCAATTTGATCCGCTGAACGCACACCACCGCCAACTTGCACCGACAGCGGTGTGGCTTTCACTAATTCAGCCAATAAATCTAATTGGCGCTTAGCAGGATCTTTGGCAACGTCCAAATCAACCACATGCAGCCATTTTGAACCCAAACGGGCATAATTCTGCGCGACTTCAATAGGCGATATTTGATAGACCGTTTTCTGGGCAAAATCACCTTGGTACAACCGCACACACTCACCATTGATTAAATCCATTGCCGGATAAATTTGCATCTCATTCAATTCCTAAAAAATTAGCCAAAAACTGCTCACCAACCACCCCAGGCTTTTCCGGATGACACTGAATACCTATAACATTATCGCGCTGACACACAGCGGTAAAAGCCGTACCATGCATTGACACTGCTTTCGCATAGTCATTCACTGGCGCGGCGTAGCCATGCACAAAATAAAAATGAGCGCCAGACTCAATCCCGGTAAATAACGGATCAGTTGTCGCCTCAATTTGCATCGCATTCCAACCCATATGCGGCCAGATTACGTCACATGATTTCTCGGTCTGAGATGTTCGCAAATCGACCACACGACCCGGGATAAGGCCCAGGCAATTGACATCGCCTTCAGCTGAAGATTCATATAACAACTGCATACCCAGGCAAATACCCAAAACCGGCTGGCGTAAATTCTGCACCACTTCGGCTAAGCCATGCATGTGCAAACGCTGCATCGCAGCTGCTGCCGCACCCACACCCGGCAGAATCACACGATCCGCACAGGTGATTTCATCTGCTGCATGACTTAAAGCCGCCTGCACACCTAGGCGTCGAAAAGCATACTGAATCGAAGCAATGTTGGTACCACCACTGTCGACAATCACCACACGCATTACAGCACCCCTTTGGTTGACGGCAAAGCATCATCAACACGCTGACACGCTTGGCGCAATGTACGCCCTAAACCTTTGAACGCGCCTTCTACCATATGATGCGTGTTATCGCCGGTCACGGTAATGTGCAAGGTGGCTTGCAGGTCATCTGCCAACGAACGGAAAAAATGCGGCACCATCTCAGTGGATAAAGCACCCACTTGTGCAGCGGGAAACGCACCTTGAAACACACAATATGCACGTCCGCTCAAATCCAACGCCACTGTTGCCAAGGCTTCATCCATTGGCAACGTAAAGCCATAACGGCCAATACCACGCTTATCACCTAAGGCCTCACGCAAAGCTTGACCTAAAGCCAATGCTGTATCTTCAACAGTATGGTGATCATCAACCTGCAAATCACCCTGCACCGAAACCTGCAACCCAATACCGGCATGCTTAGCAATCTGCTCCAGCATATGATCAAAAAAACCAATACCGGTACTGACCTGACAGACAGTCGCATCATCCAAATCAACTGTCACTTGAATATCCGTCTCACGTGTCTGCCGCTGCACTGTTGCGCGCCGCATCTGCTGTGAAATCTGCGCCTCCACCGGCCCCCAGCCAATCATTGGATCAATCTGAATCCCGGCAATACCCATCGCCTCAGCCAACGCCAAATCGGTTTGCCGATCGCCAATCACATAAGAGTGCTGACGATCCCAGTCGGTTGCCTGCAAATAGGTCAACACCATACCAACCGCAGGCTTACGACACTCACAACGATCTGCCGGAACATGCGGGCAAACATGTACATCGGCAAACTCAACACCCTGACTGTTAAAAATGTCCAACATCATCTGCTGCGGAGCAATAAACTGCGCCTCAGGAAATGATTCGGTACCCAAACCATCTTGATTAGTGACCATCACCAAGGTGTAGCCTGCCGCCTGTAACCGCAGTAATGCTGGAATGACCTGCGGCACCAAACGTAACTTTTCCACACGGTCGACTTGCTGATCCTCAGGCTCAACAATCAGCGTGCCATCACGATCAATAAACAAATATTTCTTCACACCTTATACCTCTTCATACTCAGCCATCACGGCCAATAAGCGGTCATTTTCTGACACTGAACCGACTGAAATACGCACACAATTGCCCAAACCTGGCATCTGACTGCGATCACGAATAACAACGCCATGGCGCGCACAATGCGTCATCAATGCAGTGGCATCCGTGACCTTCACCAAAAGAAAATTAGCCTCACTGGGCCAAACACGCACCACACTGGCCATGTCGTCAAGCGCAGCCGCCAAACGATCGCGCTCAGCAACAAGCACAGCAACCGCAGCCTGCTCACGCGCCTGCTGCCCGTGCGATAAAGCATTCGTCAATGTATCAACAACAGGCTGTGGCAATGGATATGGCGCCAACACCTTACGCAACACTGCAATCACACTCGGATGTGCCAATACACAGCCACAACGCAAACCGGCCAAGCCCCAGGCTTTAGACACCGTGCGTAAAATCACTAAATTTGGCGTGTCCGCCAAATACTGCGCCAAACTGCCCTGCCGCGAGAATTCTACGTAGGCTTCATCCAGCACGACCAACGCACGCCCACGCAACGCATGACATAAAGTTAATACCGCCTCTACCGAGATCACATTGCCCACTGGATTATTCGGTGAACAGATAAAAACCAATTTGACCGACGGACGATAAGCCGCCAAGAAATCAGCTGCCTTTAAAGCAAAATCGGGAGCAGACAACGCCACTGTCTGCATATCAACACCTTGAATCTGCGCACTGACTTCATACATGCCATAACTGGGCGCTGCCACCAAAATCGCATCCCGACCCGCTTGGCAATAGGCTCGTAGCAACACATCAATACCTTCATCACTGCCTCGACCCAACAACACCTGCGTGGGCGTCACCCCATATAATTCCGCAAACTGCCGCAGCAACGCAGCTGGTTGTGGCGCTGGATAACGATTAGAACCCATACCCAATACAACATCTGTCGGGTTTTCATTGGCATTCAAATAACAGCGCTGATCCGGTTCAGTCGCTTGCACGGCATCGTTTAACTCTAATGGCGCACTGCTATAGCCTTGCATGCGCGCAATATCGGCACGTGGCGCGGGTAATGCATAATCATCTGGCACACCATCGGTTTGATCCGGCAGCGCCTGACGCCGCAACGCCACCGCTTGGCGATGAGCTTCTAAACCCTCTGTGGCCGCTAAACATTCAACCGTATCAGCCAACGCGTGCAATCCCCAAGGCTCAATACGCTGCACACTTAAAGTCAACATAAAGTCCAACAGACCCAAACCACTGACACTGCGTGCATAACCATCGGTGGGTAAAACATGGTTGGTGCCACTGGCATAATCACCGACCGACTCAGGTGACCAACGCCCGACAAACACCGACCCAGCACATTGCACACGGGCAACCCACTGCTCAGCTGCTGCCATATTCAAAATCAAATGTTCTGGCGCATAGCGATTGGCAATATCAATGGCAACGGCTAAATCATCAACCACAATCATTCGGCTGGCTTGCAAGGCTTGGCGCGCAATATCAGCACGCGGCAAAGTCTGTAAAAAATCCTCAACGGCGGCTTCAACCTGCTGGGCAAATTCCATCGACAAGCAACTCAAAATCACCTGAGAATCGGGTCCATGTTCAGCCTGTGACAATAAATCCATAGCCACCCACTGAGGGTTGGCGGCGTCATCAGCAATGACCATCACTTCCGATGGGCCAGCAGGCAAATCATACATCGCACCTCGCGCATCCTGCGCCACCTGCAATTTTGCCTGCTTAACCCAACGATTACCCGGCCCAAAAATCTTATCTACTGACGGCACAGTTTCCGTGCCATACGCCATTGCGGCAATCGCTTGCGCACCGCCGGACAGATAAATCTGCGTAATACCACATTTCTTGGCAATGTATTCAATCGCTGGATGTACACCACCAGCAGCATTAGGCGGCGTCATCAGGACAATTTCAGGGCAACCCACTAATTGCGCTGGAATCGCCAGCATCAAAGCCGTTGACAGCAAAGGCGCTGAGCCACCAGGCACATATAAACCGACTGATTGCAGCGGTCGATACTGTTTTTCACAATACACACCCGGCTGTGTCATCACCGCCAAAGGCTGTGGGAGCTGCGCCGCATGAAAAGCCTGAATATTGTCATAGGCCTGATCAATCGCATGACGCAAATCATCAGGCAAAACGGGCTCACCAGCCGTAACCACCAACTCAGACAATACCACCTGATCAAATTGCTCGGCATATTGGATTAAGGCCGCATCGCCGCCGGTTTTAACCGCAGCAATCATGTCATTAACCTGCGCCGCAAACGTCGCGTCAGCCATTGCACGCGGCCGCGATAATACGTCACTCTGCTGTTTTGCGCTTAACTGCGCCCAATTCACACACTGCATCTCGCACTACACCATCATTTTTTCAATCGGCAATACCAAAATGGCACTGGCACCTGCCGCTTTCAGTTGTTCCATGGTTTCCCAAAACACACTCTCATAACACACGGCATGTACTGCAACATGCGTTGCATCATCCTGCAAAGGCATCACAGTCGGATGCTCAGCGCCTGGCAATAACGCGACAATGTCCGCCAAACAATCCCGTGGTGCGTGCAACATAACGTATTTACTTTCTTGCGCCTGCAAAACACCTTGCAAGCTTGATAATAATGATGTCAGTACGTCACAAGAAGCAGCGGTCAAACCCGTACGCGCAATCAAACGCGCATCGCTATTGAAAATGGTTTCGACTGCTTTGAGCCCATTCGCTTCCAAGGTAGCGCCGGTTGAAACCAAATCACAGATCGCATCCGCCAAACCCAAGCGTGGGGCAATTTCAACCGAACCACTCAAAGGAATCACCTGGGCATCAACGCCTTGGGCTTGGCAATACTGTTGCAATAATCGCGGATATGACGTCGCAATGCGCAGCCCAGCCAGATCGGCACTAGACTGATACTCACACGCCTCTGGCAATGCAATTTTTAATGTACAACCACCAAACGGCAACACACGCAGCAGCTCATAATTTTCTGCACTACGCGCCAAATGTGCTTCTTGCAAGACATTATCACCCACAATACCTAAGTCACAGACACCCTCCATGACCAAGGCTGGAATATCATCATCAAGCACCAGCAGTAAATCCAATGGAAAATTTTCACAATGGCACAGCAACTTACCACCCGATACCCGAAATCGAATACCGCACTTGCGCAATAACGCAAAACTGTAGTCACTCAAACGACCCGATTTCTGCACGGCTAAACGCAACCGTTTTTCTGCTACTTTCATGTTGTACTCCCATAAAAAAACCCGGAAAATTCCTCGAACCTTCCGGGTTTTCTATTGACTTAAGACACCGGAAGGTTTGGGCAACCCTCCGATCATCATCCAAGCGTCACCCTACTTCAATATGCGCATAATGGTGATGATGAAATGCATAAAATTGCGTTGAAGCCATGTTAAAAATAGATGTGACTGAATAAGTGGCAGTCAGGATACTGGATGGCTCTTGGGATGGCAAGGCTAGACGCTACCACCTTCGGCACAACACACCTAACCCCTATATTCAACGCATGACTAGAATATTTTTGAGCGGGCTCGACTTCGACAAGCTCAGTCATCGAGACCTGGGTCCCTGAGCCTGTCGAAGGGCGGATTGGCAATCACCCTATTACCGCCATCTGCAACAACCAATCGCGGAATAAACGCACATTATCACGCGCTAGATGCGCCTCTGGATACACCAAGTAATAAGCATTGGGATCCTGCACTTTAATATCAACTGGCACCACCATTTGGCCGGTACGCATTTCCTGTGCCACAAAAGGTGAATGCGCCATGGCAACACCCAAGCCATTTTCAGCCGCTTGCAGAGCTTGTATGGTGTGAGAAAAATATAATTTGGCACTGTCTTTCGGCTCTGGCAGACCCGCAGCTTTCAGCCAAAGCGGCCAATCGTCAGCTCGCTCAGCAGCGGTCACGTAAATAAATTTCACTTCGGACAGATCACTTTTACCCACCAGTAATTTAGGACTACACACTGGAAATAGCTCATTATGAAACAGCAAATCCGCCTGAAACCCCGGCCATTTGCCTGCACCATAATAAACCGCCAAATCGACCTGATCCTGAGAAAACAAAATTTCTCGACGAATGCCTGAGAGGCGCACATCAATATTGGGATGACGCTCCTGAAAATCCGGCAGACGCGGAATCAACCAACTCATGCTTAAAGACGTCAGCATATTAATGTTAACCGTATCAGTTTCTTGATCACCCATGATTTCACGCGCCGTCGCCTCACGCACAATATTCAACGAAGCGTTTATCTCAACAATATAACGCTGCCCGGCTTCCGTTAACGTCACCTGACCACTCTCACGCTCGAATAAACGCTGCCCCAAAAAACGTTCTAAATTTTTGATGCTTTGGCTGACCGCAGAATGTGAAACACATAACGCCTCAGCGGCTTTAGAAAAACTTAAATGCTTCGCAACCGCTGAAAAAACCGGCAATGTTTTCAAAGGAGGCAACTGACTTGGCATGACGCTTATCTTTAAAATTTTTTTAACACTGAGCCCATTATATCAGGTTTTCCGTGTATTTCAGGTCAGTTATTCTAACCCAAACATCCTGTTAGATAAATTAACACACAGCAAAACCTGCTATCGAAACAAACTCAACTATACTGAGAAATGTTGTAACTCAGGTGCCATAAATATGAACCGAAAAACTTTGATGACACTGATTATCGCTAGCAGCCTAAGCGCCCTCTATATAACGCCTAGCTACGCAAATTTTGACAGCGTCACACAAACACCACTCAGCGTGCAACTCAATAACATGCCTTGTAACTCAGAATTCTCTTTAATCTTTGAATGCGCTAAAGATTCGCAATTTAACGCCCTCTCCTTCAATGGCTATAAAGATCAAAATCCACAAGGCACATCAGAAATTAATCACATCGCCTCATCCGGCACACATTTTGTATTAGAACTTGGCGACAATGAGAATGGAAATTGCCAGGCAAATTTAGATATTGATTTAACAGCGATCCATCAAGGAAACGATAATCCATTACGCTTCAATGCCATGATGCCTGAAGGTGCTTATTCGCGAATTTCGACTGGCGGTCAATCAGTTGAACTGATGAATGGCTAAACCGTCTTAATCAACCCGCAGTGACAACTGCTGCACCTGAGCTTCGCTGCCACCAAACTCGCAGAACAACGCTTTTAATGTGGCTACCAAAATAAAACCATCCATCCGCCAACCTTGACGGCGGATATATAACAAATCATACAAAACCTTTTGTCGATTCTCTGACACATTAATCACATGCCCCAAACGCACTTGCGACAACCCAGTCATACCGGGAATCACAGCATAACGCTGCGCATAATCTGTAATGACACCCTCATAATGCCGCGCTTTTTCGACCATTTCTGGACGTGGGCCAATCAACGTCATATCGCCTTTTAAAATATTCCACACTTGCGGCAACTCATCTAAATGCCATTTGCGTAACTGACGCCCCAGCCAATTAACACTTAAATGCCCATTTGCATGACGCTGCATGGTGGTTAATTTATAAATGGTAAAGATACGCCCCTGATAACCCACACGCGGCTGCACCAAAAAAATGCGCTCAGCAATCAAACAACGCACCAACAACATCGCCGGCAATAACAGCAACATAATAAAAGGCACACACACTAAAACCACACCAATATCAAACCAAAGCTTCAACAGACGATAGACCAAAACGCGATTCAGGCGACTCAACCACCAAACACCCGACACTTGACGACCCACACCCCACAAACCAAGACAGCCAAACAGAAAATACAAGCAGGCATAAACAAACCGCCAACTGAATGCTCGGGCACCCTGCAACATCACTTGCATCGGAAAAAACCAGTGAAAAAAGCTGAGAAAACTAACAAAACCACAATCTTTTAGATAAAAAGTGCTCAAAAATATAACAAAATGACTGCTTTACAACAAATAAAACAGACATAAAAATCAAAAAAGTATTCAATAAAATCATCCATTATCACTTAATACTATGACTGATCAGATTCATTCCCGCACATTTTATTGATAACATATTAACAACTGAGGCATGAAAAATATTTCATATAGAAATCTTTATACGAAAAAATATCTTTATATTTATTTTTCACACGATAGGGCTATATAAATATATTTTTTTAGCAACTCATCTGGCATACTCATTTTCAAGCGAATATAATCCTTGTCTAGAGCCTGTCGTCAAATTGCTTACCTGTAGCGAAAAAGGCGGAAATTTAGCATAAATGAATTCAAATTTGAGTCGAATAGCAAGGACTATTGGGCGATAATTTAAATTCATTTGGGCAAATTCAACGTCTTTTGCAGCCAGGAGAGTCATTTGACGACAGACTCTAACAAAATGGCTGGAACCACATGCACAGACAATATCAGAATGGCATGCTGCTGCATGTTGCTATGTTGCTGTGCGCCAATAGAAGGAATAACAAGCATGTCTCTAAGGAACTGGTGGAATGGTATTGATGGCGATGACGAGATGCGCTACCCCCTGATTCGGGCTGCTGGTGGCGGTGATGATGGTGGTGGCGACGCAGCAAGACAAAGAGCAGATGCCTTAAAAGCCCTCCACGGAAGACGAAAAGCTGCAAGGCGCTGTGGAGTATTGGGCGGCGTAGTTAGCTTTAGTGCCTCTGTTGTCTAGACAGGTTATTGAGGAAGTGCTCCTATTTTTCTTTTCTAAGCTGCTTTCATATTCATTCCTTGTATGCTCTCCCAATACACCTGCATGGGTTTTTGATAATTAAGCGCTTGGTGAAAGC